>DATLZC010000115.1:0-8296 GCA_035574215.1 Dehalococcoidia bacterium
CGACGGCGAGAACCTGCACGAGACGACGATGCGCATCCTGCGCGAGCGCGGGTTTCTCGTCGAGAAGGAGGGCGCCATCTGGTTCGCCTCCAGCCAGATCGGCGAAGACAAGGACAACGTCGTCGTTCGCTCGACGGGCAAACCGACGTATCTGGCGTCGGACATCGCGTACCACTACGACAAGTTCGTCCGGCGGGGGTTCGACCGGGTCATCAACATCTGGGGCGCCGACCACCAGGGCCACGTGTCGAGGTTGAAGGCGGCGGTCGAGGCGCTGGGAATCGACCGGGACCGGCTCGACATCGTGATCTATCAGCTCGTCCACTTCCGCCGGGGCGCGGAGACGCTCCGGCTGTCGAAGCGCCGAGGGCAGATCATCACCGTGCGGGACGTGGTCGAGGAGGTGGGCGCCGACGCCGCGAAGTTCTTCTTCCTGTCGCGGTCGGCCGACAGTCAGCTCGAATTCGACCTCGAGCTCGCCAAGCGCCAGTCAGCCGAGAATCCCGTGTACTACGTGCAGTATGCCCACGCGCGGATCTCGGGCATTCTGAATCACGCGCGGGAGCGCATCCCTGCGTTCGACGACGGCGATGTGGGCCTGCTCGGGCATCCGACCGAGCTCGCGCTTATCCGCAAGATGCTGCTCCTACCCGAGCTGGTCGAGACCATCGCTCGTACGCTGGAACCGCATCACCTACCCCATTACGCCATCGACCTGGCGACGGCGTTCCACGCGTTCTACACAGAGTGCCGGGTCGTGAGCGACGACGTCGCCTTGTCCAAGGCGCGCCTCAAACTGACCGACGCCGCGAGGGTGGCGCTGGCGCGCACCCTCGGCCTCATGGGCGTGAGCGCGCCCGAGCGCATGTGACGGCCGGCGGCTGGGGGCCGCCGCTGTTCAGAGCGGGACGCGCCGCGCCGATGCTTCCCTCGGAGACAATCGAACAACGCGGACTTCGACAAGGGCAAACCCGTCGAAAGGCGGGGACGCAAAGCCACGGGCCTACCGTCGCCACGCGACCAGGGCAGCCGGGCTGCCGGGTCTGACCTGTCGGAGTCTCCAGCCCACCGGCCGCTGGGGACGGTGGGCATTTGTGTCGTCAGCGATCGGGAAGGAGGCGCGCGGTGGAGGCGGCTCGACCGTTCTCGGTCCTCGAGGGAGACGCTCGGGAGACGGGCGCGGCCGATGAGCGGCGCCCGTTGGCGAGCAGAGCGGCGCCCGAATCCATGAGCTCGCGCAGGCTGTTCGATGCGCCGCGCAGCGTGGCCGAGACGGGCCTGCCCTTGGCGCTGCTGGAAGAGCTGGCGCTCAAGCTGCTCAGGACGATGGACCGTCCCAGGCTCCTCGACCTCGCGGACGCCATGTGCCTCCTGCCGTCCGTGACGCAGGAGATCGTCGAATCGCTGTCGCGACGGAAGCTCACCGAGGTCGACTCCGCGGACTCTCCGTTGAAGCTCCACTACCGGTACTCGCTGACCGAAGCGGGCAAGGACATGGCGGACGAAGCCTTGCGCCGCTGCCACTACATGGGGCCCGCGCCCGTCCCGGTCGAGCAGTACTCCGCCGCCGTGCTCCGCCAGGCGAGCGAGCGCGTCCGCCCGAACCGGGAGCAGGTGCGCGCCGCGCTGGCCCACCTGGTCCTCCCGGAAGAGACGGTCGACATCGTGGGTCAGGCGTACGCCTCCGGCCGTCCGCTGATGGTGTACGGACCCTCCGGAAACGGGAAGAGCGACATCGTGCTGTCGGTCGCAGGCTGCATCGGGGGGTCCGTCTTCATTCCGTACGCGCTGTACGGACAGGGGCACATCATCGAGGTCTTCGACGCGCAGGTGCATCGCCCCGTCTCGCTCGAGGCGGCGGAGGCGGGCGGCCTCGCCCAGCCGGAGCGCTCGGACGGCACGGCCGGCTCCAACGGCGCGCAGACGGGGAGCGCATCCCGACGGGACGCCCGGTGGCGCGAGATTCGGCGTCCGGCGATTGTGGTCGGCGGTGACATGGGTCCGGAAGCGCTGGAGATGACGTTCGACACCATGCGCAACGTGTACAAGGCGCCCCTCTCCGTGCGCGCGCAGGGCGGCGTCCTGGTCATCGATGACCTCGGACGGCAGCGCGTGCCTATCCAGACCATCCTGAACCGCTGGGTCCAGCTCATGGAACAGGGGTACGACTCGTTCTCGCTCCAGTCGAGCCAGGTCATCCGGCTGCCGCTGGATGTGACGCTCGTGTTTTCCACGAACCTGAGCATCGAGGAGCTGATGGACGAGGCGTACCTGCGGCGCATCTCGTACAAGATCCCCGTGGGCAATCCCACCCGCGAGCAGTTCCTCGAAATCACGCGCCGCGTGTGTCAGCAGAAGGGCGTGCCGTACACGGAAGAAGCCCTCCAGTATCTGGTCCAGAAGCTGTACGACAGCGGGCTGTTCGAACCCAAGGGCTGCTATCCGCGGGACATCATCCAGACTATCGTGGACTGGGCCGACTACCACGGAGAACGCGCTCGGGTGGATTCGTTCACCATCGAGCGCGCGTGCAAGCTGTACCTGGGCGAACGCCGGGGAGCGCTCGCGCGCGTGGCGTAGCGGTTCGTTACAAATTTGAACTCGCACGCCCTCTTTCCCCCTCATGGCGTCGCCTGGCGGGACGATATCTCATCGAATGGCTGCGACCGAGTGGAGCACGCGGTCTCTCGAAGCGCGCGCCAGGCGCATGGAGCACATCATCGCCTGGGTGCGCGTGCTCGTCGTGCCGACCGTTTTGGTGGCGTTCTATCTCTGGCCTGAACGCACGGCGGGTCAGACGCTCGCCGTCTCCATCAAAGCGCCCATCGACTTCTTGTACGCCGTAGTGGTGCTCGCGTTCCGGCCCTGGCGTTCGCCGCGCCTCCGCATGTGGAGCATGGGCACCGCCCTGTACGATGGACTGGCGCTGGTGACGCACGTGTTCCTGACCGGCGGCGCGTCCAGCCCGTTCGTGCCCTACCTCATCGCGGCTCTCGCCGCCGCGACGATGCGGTTCGGCGTCCGAGGAGTCGCCGCGGCCGGCGCCGCTCTGACGGCGCCTCTGGCGGTGGCGCTGGTGGTCGAGCCCGGAGGGTCCGAAGGGCGATTCGCGACGCTCATGAACGTCGCGGCGATGTGGTTCGTCGGCATCGGGCTTACCGCGGTCCGTCGCGAAGAGGACCGGCAGCACGAAGAGAACCTCCGGCTCGCCCTCGAGACGGCGAAAACGCAGGCAGAGCTCGAGATCGCGAACTGGCGCGCCAACACCGATGGCCTCACAGGTCTCGCGAACCACAGCGCCTTCCACACCGCGCTGGCCGACGCGGTTCGGGGCGGCCGTGACGTCGCCGTGGTCTACGTCGACCTCGACTGGTTCAAGCGCGTGAACGACGCGTTCGGCCACCACGCCGGCGACGAGGTGTTGCGCTCCTTCGCGCGGGCCATGCGGGATGCGGCGCCCGAGGCCGCGGTGGTAGCCCGCCTCGGAGGCGACGAGTTCGCGGCGTTGCTCCTCGATGACCACGCCGGGCGCGCCGCCGAGGTGGCCGACCGCGTACGGGCCATTTGCGTGACGTCGGCGAGCGAGCCGGTCGTCGCCAGCGTGGGGACGGCCGAACTGTGTTCCTGTCGCTCGCCCGTGGCGCTCCTGCGCCGGGCGGACGAGCGCATGTATGAAGAGAAGCGGCGCCGCAAAGAGGCGCAGCGACAGGCTGCGTAGCGCTGCGCCGGCCCTCCACCGCCTTGCAGGGCTCCCGTGGCTGGCATACGCTAGCTGATGTGACCGCCGCGCAGGAGCTGCCGCGCTCGACCTCGGGCCGTACGCCACTGGACGTGGCGCGCATGGCCGCACTGGAAGCAGGCGCCATCGTGATGTCCCGCTTCCGCGTCCCACAGGAGGTCGAGGTGAAGGGGCGGGGCAATCTCGTGACCCGCGCCGACCACGACGCCGAGCGCGCCATCGAGCGCATCGTTCGCGAGGAGTTCCCCGGCCACCACGTCTATGGCGAGGAGACGCAGCATCAGACCACGTTCGAGGGTTGGGTCTGGGTGGTCGACCCTCTCGACGGCACGCGGAACTACGTCTCGGGCATCCCGTTCTTCTGCGTCAATATCGCGCTCTGTCTGGACGGCGAGCCCGTCCTCGGCCTGACCTACGACCCGGCGCACAACGAGCAGTTCTGGGCGCAGACGGGCCTGGGGGCGTATGTGAACGAGCGGCCGCTCCAAGCCTCCGACCGTCCCGACGTCGCTTCGTCCGTGCTCGGCATGGACCTGGGATACAACGACGCGACCGGGAAGGCGACCCTCCGTCTTGCGTATGAGATCTTTCCGAACGTGCAGTGCATGCGGGTCCCCGGCAGCGCGGCGCTCGGTCTGGCCTACGCCGCGGCGGGCCGGCTCGATCTGTTCTTCCATCGCAACGTGTATCCGTGGGACATCGCCGCCGGGGTGGTCCTCGTCCGCGAGGCCGGTGGCGTGGTCACCGCGCCCGACGGTTCTCCCATCCGCATCACGAGCGGAGGCGTGGTCGCCGGCGGGCGCGACGTTCATGCCGACTTCATGAGGCGCTACGGAGGGCAATTGACGGCGAAATGATGCGCACGCGCTGGCTCCTTCTCGCGTCCGTACTGATGGTCGGGGTCGCGTCGCTCGCTTCCGGCTGTCTGTCCGCGGGCGGCGGCGACGAGGGCGGCCAGGAGGCGACGCCTACCGCCGAGGCGCCGGCGGATTCCCCGGAGGCCGTCATCCAGCTCTACGTCGAAAAGCTGCTGAACCGCCTGTGGGCCGGCGACTGCCGCCAGGCCACAGGGGAAGATCGGGGCGCCCTGTGCGTCACGAAGCGCGGCGAGCGCGGCCGCTACGTCGCCTACAACCTCGGGCCCACGTTCTCGGACCCGTCCGCCATCGTGCTGTTGAAGCGCAGCGACGAGGGCGTCTGGGAGATCGAGTCCGTCATCCCGCGCGACCCGAACCAGCCCGACGACGGCAGGACACCGTGGCCGCTGGAAATCGGCGAGATCGTGGTCGTCGCCGGCACGGGCGACTGCCTGAACGTGCGCGAAGAGCCGCGCATCGACGCGAAAGTGCTCTTCTGCCGCCCGGACGGCTGGAAGTTCATCATCCAGGGCGGGCCGGTCGAGCAGGGGGGCTACGTGTGGTGGCAACTGGGCGGCGAAGGCTGGGCCGTCCAGGACTACCTGCGCTACCCGGAAGAAGCGCCGCTCCCGCAGAACACGCCCACCCCGGCGGCTACGACGCCGCCCGGATGATCGGGCCTCACGTCACCCCGTCAGCGCCCAGGCCGTACTCGCGCGCCATGGCGAGCACCTCGTCCGGGGTGAAGAACGACCGCCGGTAGCCCGACCACGTGTCCGTCGCGGGGTCGTACACGCCGTCGTAGGCCTCCTGAATGCGGTCATAGATGCGCTTCACCACGCGGCTGGTGGTGGAGACGCGCTGGGCGCTGCCGATGCGCTCGAGCTCACGATTCAGCACCGAGACGATGCCTTCGGCCCCGGAGAGCGCCCCGAGCCGGCTGAGCTCGACCTCGGTCCGGCCGAAGAGGGACGCCGCGAACGGGAGGTAGATGAGCCCGCCCGGCGCTTCCTCCTGACGGCTGAGGCCCGCCTGGTGGATGCCCGCCGATGTCGTGAAGACGTCGCCGATGATGGGCGCGCGGTCGGGCAGCGGCGTCACCTCCGTGTCGATGAGGCGCTTCATCTCTTCGAGCGCCGTCAGGTCGAACCCGGGGTCGCCGTACAGGCGGATGAGCGCCGCGACCATCTGCTCGAGCGAGGTGTTGCCGGTGCGCTCGCCCAGCCCGCCGAAGGCCGTGTTCACCTTCGTCCCTCCGTAGCGCCACGAGGCGATGGAGTTCGCCGTCGCGAGGCCGAAGTCGTTGTGGCCGTGAAACTCGAGCTCGGTGCCGGTCTCCGCCTTCAACGTCGCGAAGAGCCGGGGGATGCCCCACGGAAGGGCGGCGTACGGGTCGGGGACGCCCCATCCGATGGTGTCGCAGATGCGGAACTTCGCAATGCCGCCGCTTTCGTCGAGCACGCGCTGCATAAACGGGATCACCCATCCGTAGATGTCGGCACGAGTGCAGTCTTCGAGGTGAATGCGGGGCGTGATGCCATGCTCGAGCGCCGTGCGGATGGGCTGGAGGTACTTCTCGATGGCCTCTTCTTTGGACGCGAAGCCGAGCTTGTCCAAGATGTGATGGTCGGAGGCCGACGCGAGCATGCCGGTCTCCTTCACCCGGCCCTGGGCGACCTCGACGAGCTGCTTGATGTCTTTGGGCGTGGCGCGCGTCCAGGTCGTCACCTTCGGCCACTCGTAGCCGCGGTCGAGGAGCTTCTCCAGCGTCCAGAGGTCACGCTTCTGATAGATGAACACCTCGACGGCGTAGATGCGGCCGGCGCCGTTGTCGAGGCGGTGCAGCAGGTCGAAGTAGCGGACGCGCGCCTCGTGCGGGAAGAGCGCGATGCGGGAGTCCTGCGCGCCGTCACGGAGGGTGGTGTCGGTGATGAGCTTGGGCTGTCCGTCGTCCGGGGGCGGTGTCACCGCCTCTTGTTCGAGCGTGACAGGCGGGAGCCGGCCCTCGAAGTTGTAGTAGACGCGTTCGCTGTTGACCCTGAAGCCGGCGCGGACCATCGGGCGCGCTCCTTTCGAGGGATTAGAGAAGTTCTATAACTGACTGCGTGTCGCGCCTATTATACGCGGCTGCTCTCCGGAAGCGGCAGCGGCCGAGGTGGCTGGTCGACCCTTCGACAGCCGGCGCGTCCCCTTAGGATAGCCGATGGGATGGGCGTCGCATCGTCTCCCGCTTCGGCGCGTGCGGCCGTACAATCGCGGGCATGCGACGCCTTCTCGCGGCCGCGGCGCTGGCGCCCGCGATCCTCGCGGCGTGCGGTTCGGGATCGCAGCCGCCCGACCTCGTGGCGCTGGCCAGCCGCGTGGGGGAAGACGCCCTCCGCGCGCACGTCGAGACGCTCGCCTCGGGGCCGCGGAACGGCCTCGCGCAGCCCGAGGCGGCCGCGGCCGCTGCGCGCTACATCGAAGCGCGGCTCGACGACGCTGGGCTCGCCGTTCGGCGGCAGGACGTCGCGTTCGGCGGCGTGTCGCTCCCCAACGTCATCGGCGAGAAGCGCGGCGACGTCTGTCCGGAGCGCATCTTCATCGTCGGGGCGCACTACGACACGCAGCCCGAAACACCCGGCGCCGATGACAACGCCAGCGGCGTCGCGGGCGTCCTCGAGGCGGCGCGGGCGCTGTCCGAAGCCTCCCTTCCGGCGTCGGTGTGGTTCGTCGGCTTCGCCTTCGAGGAAGAGGGGCTCGTGGGCAGCGCGACGATGGCCCAGGCGGTGGCGAACGAGGGCGTGGAGCTCGTGGGGATGGTCTCGCTCGAGATGATCGGCTTCACCACCGACGGGCAGGACGCCACGGGGGGCCCGGGCGACGCGCTCCTCATCGTGAGCGACCCGCCGTCGGAGGCGCTCGCGCGCGCGTTCGAGCGCGCCGCCGCCACGTCGACGCCGGAGCTCGCGGTCCGCACGCTCGTGCTCGACCCTGCGGTGACCGCCGACGTGCGCCGGTCCGACCATGCCCCGTTCTGGAACCTGGGATACCGGGCGCTGATGCTGACCGACGGCGCGAATCTGCGAAATCCCAACTACCATGAGCCCAGCGACACCATCGAGACGTTGGACTTCGCGTTCATGACGCGGGTCACGCAGGCGGCGGCCGCGGGGGTGGTGACCTACCTCACGGCTGACGCGGACGCCGACGGCGCGCCGGACGTCTGCGGGGCGGAGGGCGAGTGATGCAGCGGCCAGAGGTGACGCCGTGGACCGGGCCAGGCCCGGCCGACGAAGAAACGCTGCGGGCCGTGATGGAGGCAGAGGGGCTGGTCCCCCGCCGCTGGTCCAACGGACCGGGCGACCGGTACGCGCCCCATGACCATCCGTATCACAAGGTGCTGTACTGCGTGTCCGGGTCGATCACGTTCGAGATCGTCGCCACCGGCGAACGGGTCACGCTGCGGGCAGGCGACCGGCTCGACCTGCCGGCGGGCGTGGTCCACGCGGCGCTGGTCGGCCCCGAAGGCGTCGTCTGCATCGAAGCTCCTCGCCGGTGACGCGAGGGGGTTGACGGTGGTTCGGGCGGGGGCTTGACAGCGAACAGGCGTTCTAGTATCATCGCGCCGAGTAGAACGCCTGTGCTGATGGAGGCGACGTCATGACCCGCGTGTGGATCCCGAAGGCCCGCAGGTGCCCCGAGTGCGGCGGCCCGCTCG
>DATLZC010000116.1:0-4377 GCA_035574215.1 Dehalococcoidia bacterium
CCCGACGCCCGAGCATCCGGACTATCGCACCCATGTCAACGTCCCCGAGCCCACCATGCCCGTGGAGCTCGACACCGGCGAAACGCTCGTCCCCGACATCGTCGTCACCGAGACCAAGAACAACGAGCTCCGCATCCACGCCAAGGTCGCGACGAGCGCCGACGTGACCCTCGAGGAAGCGGAGCGCACCTGGCTTCCGCTGTCGCGTATCGCCGACTCCGCGTTCTATCTCTACGTGCCGGTGGGATACGGCCGCTTGGCCAAGCAGCTCTGCAAGAAGGTGGGCGTGCGGGTCGACGGATTTCGCACCTGGCGCTTCACGCCTCGGGGCATCGAAGTGAACGACATCTCGGAGGCGCCGAACCCGCTCACGCTGTTTCTGCCCCCGATCGTGCGGCGGTTCCTCGAGCCCGTCGCCGCCTGACGCCGCCTCTTACACCGCGCTGAGGGCGCGCTCGATCTCTTCGCGATAGGTCGGGATGCGGTCGGCGAAGCCGAGCGCGAGCCCGAAGCAGCCGCTGACCATCATGTCGCCGTGGGGCGCCGCGAAGTAGGGGCGCAGCGCCGTCCCCCGGATCTTGCTTCGCTGGGGGCCTGTGACCGATACGGGGGGCGCCTCCCGGGCGCCGTCGCGCTCGACGTAGAAGGCGCCGTGGCCCTTGGTCCCGAAGATGTCCTCGTGTTCGAGCTCGCCCCGGACGAGCCGGCGGGTGAACTCGACGATCTGGTCCGCGGTGATCTCGCCCGTGTGGTGCTCGTACAGGCTGAGGATACGTGTGCCCTCGAGATGGAAGGCGAGGGTGTGCATGTTGCCGAGGTTCAGGACGACGTTGCGCGGCGACGCCGCGACGCGCGGATCCTGGAGCGCGCCGAGGCCGGCCGCCGGACCCGTGTCCATGAAGACGGTCGGCCCTTCGCCCGCGGCGCAGGCCAGCATGGCGCGGGCCCGGGTCAGGTACGGCGGGACCTCCTCCGGGAGGAAGGCGAAGGCGCGCAGATCGTTCCGGCGTTCGACTACCCGCCGGAGATGCTCGAACCGGAAGAGGCGGTCCGACGTGCCAGGCGGGGCTTCGCCGTGGTCGAGGCAGCCCAGCGCGAGGCCGTCGAAATCGCCCGGGACGTCGAAGGCCGCGAGCGCGGCGCGGATGGCGCCGAGGTCCAGGTCCCGCAACTGGACGTGGTCGGCGTCGCGGATCGACCGCGCTTCGTCGTCGGAGACGATGCGGACGCCCAGGGCCTCGACGCGCTCGATCTCGTCGTCGAAGGTCTTCGCCGCCTCGGGGGTCGCGTAGGCGGGAAGGCCCGCGCGCAAGTGGTCCTCCAGCGCCCAGTGGCAGGGGCCTCCGCCTTGAACGACGCCGGTGAGGACGACCCCGCGGCGCGCCGCCGTGGCCCGCCGGATGCGGTCGGCCGCGATCCGGGTGGGGCTGGGCATGATGAGCTTGATCGAGTTTTCCGGCGGGCCCGAGGTGTCGAGGAGGAGGATGTCCTGGGTGCCGGTGCCGACGTCGACCGCGAGGAGCCTCATGGCGGCTCCATTGTACCGGACGGTCGCCGTCGGCGAGCCGGCGTGTCGAGGTCCGGGTCAGTCGTCGGCCGCGAGGGCGCCGGTGGCGAACTGATACAGCAGGTACGCGCCGGTGAGGGCGAAGAGGGCGGCGACGAGGAAAACGAACGGCATGACGGCGTCCCTTCTCAGCACAGGCGTTCTATCGAACGCATGTACGATAGAACAGATGTACCACCTTGTCAAGCGCCCCCGGCACGCGATCCGGCACGATGGGGCCCGGTCCCTCCTCCTCCAATGAAGGCCACGCTTCAGCGTGGCCGGCGGACCATGGGTCCCGGCGGGCAGGCTGAAGCCTGCCCTTCATCAGGAGGGACGGCTGGCCGCACGCAATCCGGCACGACGGGGCGCGGCCCTTCCCCTCCAATGAAGGCCACGCTTCAGCGTGGCCGGCGTCCGTTCATGCTGAGGAGGCCGCAGGCCGACGAAGCATCTCCTCTCCCCTACCCGAGCATGTCCCATGACGGCCCGCGCCTGCCGTGCGCACACGGAGGCGGTCGCCCCATGGGCCCCGCGCCGCATCGGGGCAAGAGATGCTTCGGCCTCGCTGCGCTCGGCCGCAGCATGACCCCGCGCCTCAGTCCGCTGGCCCCAGCGTCGCCGCCTGCGAGGGGCGTTCGGGGCCACGGGACGCCGGGCAGGCTGAAGCCCGCCCTTCATCAGGAGGGACGGCTGGCCGCACGCAATTCGACACGATGGGGCCCGGCCCTTCCCCCCAATGAAGGCCACGCTTCAGCGTGGCCGGCGTCCGGTCATGCTGAGGAGGCCGCAGGCCGACGAAGCATCTCCTCTCCCCTACCCGAGCATGTCCCATGACAGCCCGCGCCCTCCGTGCGGCCACGAAGGCGGTCGCCCCATGGGCCCCGCGCTGCATCGGGGCAAGAGATGCTTCGGCCTCACTGCGCTCGGCCGCAGCATGACCACGCGCCTCAGTCCGCTGGCCCCAGTGTCGCTGCCCGCGAGGGGCGTGTCGGGGGCCACGGGACGCCGGGCAGGCTGAAGCCTGCCCTTCATCGGCGAGGGTGACGTGGCGAGACCGAACGGTAGGGCGCTGCCCCTCCTCCTTTGATGAAGGCCACGCTTCAGCGTGGCCGGCGTGTCATTGCCCCATGCGGCGACGTCGGCCCTCAGGGCACGCCAGCCTTTTGCGTTCCTGCGGCGGCGCGCCTACACTGCAGCGCCGACCCCGCCGGAGGAACCGCGCCCATGACCACGACCGCCAGCGAACTCGAAACCATGGGCCGCGCCGCGAAGCAGGCCGCGCGCCGGCTCGCCACGCTGTCGACGGAAGTCAAGAACGCCGCCCTGCACGCCATCGCCGACGCCCTCGTCGCGCACGAGGACGACATCCTGCGCGCCAACACCGAGGATCTCGAACGAGGCCGCGACGCCGGCTTGCCGCCGAACGTCATGGACCGCCTCGCCCTCAACCACGACCGCCTCCTGGGCATCGTTTCCGACGTGCGCACCGTGGCCTCGCTGCCCGACCCCGTGGGCGAGGTGTTCGAAATGCGCACGCTCCCCAACGGCATGATGGTCGGGAAGATGCGCGTCCCCTTCGGCGTCGTCGCCGCCGTCTACGAGAATCGCCCCAACGTCACCGTGGACATCGCGAGCCTCTGCCTGAAATCGGGCAACGCCTGCATCCTGCGCGGAAGCAAGGAAGCCGCGCACTCGAACCGCGCCATCGGTCGCGTCATCGCCGCCGCCGCCGCGCAGGCCGGCGTCCCAGACGGCGCCATCCAGGTCGTGGAGTCGACCGACCGCGCCGCGGTCGGCGAGCTGCTCAAGATGAAGGACTACATCGACCTCGTGGTCCCCCGCGGGGGCGAGGAGCTCATCCGGTTCGTAGAGGCCAACGCCACCATGCCCGTGCTCATCGGCGGCATCGGCGTGTGCCACACCTACGTCGACCGCGCGGCCGACCTCGACAAGGCCGTCGAGGTGGTCCACAACGCGAAGACGCGACGCTTCAGCATCTGCAACGCCCTCGACACCCTCCTGGTGCATCGGGAGATCGCGCGTGCGTTCCTGCCGCGCATCGCCGAACGCTGGTCGGAGAAGGGCGTCGAGATGCGCTGCGACGAGCGCGCTCGCGCCATCCTCGGCGACCGGCCGGGTGTCGTGCCCGTGAACCCCGAAACGGACTACGGGAAGGAGTTTCTGGCGCTGGTGGCGGCGGTCCGCGTCGTGGACAGCCTCGACGAAGCGCTGGACCACATCTACCGCTACAGCACGGGGCATTCCGACGCCATCGTCACGGAGGACTACAGCGCCGCCATGCGCTTCCTGCGTGAGGTCGACACCGCCGTCTGCTACGTGAACGCGAGCACGCAGTTCACCGACGGCGCGCAGTTCGGCCTGGGCGCCGAGATCATCGACTCGACGCAGAAGCTGCACGCCCGGGGCCCCGTGGGCCTGCGGGAGATCTGCACGTACAAGTGGATCGTGTTCGGGAACGGCCACGTGCGGCCCGCCTGAGCGAAGGCCCGCTCCACCCTTGACGGCCACCCTTTGAACCGCACGTCGCTGCACTCCCGAGTGACGGGCGGGCTTCAACCCGCCGCCGCAACCCACGGGACGCCGGCCACGCTGAAGCGTGGCCTTCATCGGTGGGGGAAGGGCCGGGCCCCATCGTGCCGGATTGCGTGCGGCCAGCCGTCCCTCCTGATGAAGGGCAGGCTTCAGCCTGCCCGGCGTCTCGTGGCCCCGACACGCCCCTCGCGGGCGGCGACACTGGGGCCAGCGGACTGAGGCGCGGGGTCATGCTGGGGCCGAGCGCACCGAGGGGCGCCGTCATGCTGAGGCCG
>DATLZC010000117.1:0-2887 GCA_035574215.1 Dehalococcoidia bacterium
TGCGACGTGGGGATGGTGGGCCCGCGGGACTCCATCATCGGGAACGAGGTGTCTGCGGTCATCCAGCGGTTCCTGACCGGCATGCCGACGCGGCTTCCGGTCGCCGAGCATTCGCCGGTGGTTCAGTTCAACGCCGTGCTGGTCGAGATCGACGAGGCGGCGAATCGCGCCCGCAGCATCGAACGCATCGATCGGGAGTGGCAACGGCATGGTGAGTAAAGGAGACTTCCACACCCACAGCACGGCGTCGGACGGGAACCTCTCGCCTGCGGAGCTGGTGGACCTGGCGGCCGGCAGAGGGCTGCGCATCATGGCCCTCACGGACCATGACTCGACGGAAGGCATCGCCGAGGCGCGCCGGGCGGCGGAACGCTGGCCGGGCTTCACCCTCATCTCCGGCGTTGAGATGGGGACGGATATCCCCGGGGCCGAAGTGCACGTCGTGGGGCTCTTTCTCGAGCCCGAGAACGAGGAGCTGCAGAAGACGCTGCGGTGGCTGCGCGACTCGCGGGTCGTACGCGCGCGGCGCATGGTGGACAAGCTCCGGGACCTGGGCTACGACATCACGTGGGAGCAGGTGCTGCGCTTCGCCGGCGACGGCAGCGTGGGCCGTCCCCATGTGGCCCACGCGCTCGTCGAAAAAGGGTACATCGAGAACGTCTCCCAGGCCTTCGAAGGCCTCATCGATCGCAACGGCGTCGCCTACGTCGAACGCGAGAAGATGACGCCGGCGGAGGCCGTGGACTGCATCGTGCGGCTGGGAGGCGTCGCTATCCTGGCCCACCCCGCCGACCTGGAGAACCTCGAGGAGCTTCTGCCGGAGCTCAAGGCCGCTGGCCTGGCCGGCATGGAGGTGTACTACAAGGACTACGACGAGGCGACGATGGCCAGGCTACGGGAGGTCGCGGACCGGTTCGGCTTGCTCCCGGGCGGCGGGACCGACTTCCACGGCATCTTCGGCGAGGGCGAGCCTTTGCCCGGCGACATCCCGCTGCCTGACTGGGTGGCGGACCGCATCCTGGAGCTGGGCGCGGAGGCGAAGGCGCGGCGGATGGCGTCGCGCTGACGCTGCTTCCGCGCCGCGGGGGAGCCACAGGTGGCCCTGGCGTCGTTCTTCCGCTGGCTGCTGGGCCAACGCGACCGCGAGCCTCGGCCCGATGACCTCGTGCGGCTCGCGGACGCATCGAGCGAACCCGAGGGCCGCGCCTGGATCGAGCTCCTGGCGCATCACGGCATCCCGGCCATGGGCCGGGCGACGCACCCGTACGGCGCGCCCGTGGGATGGCCCGGCGCAGGCTTCACCTTCGAACTCTGGGTCCGCCGGGCCGACTACGTGCGCGCGGCCGAGATTCTCGGCCTCCATCCCGAAGGCGGAGAGGACGGCGGCGCGCCGCAGATCTGACCCTCGACAGCGGCCGGCGCCGCAGCGCCGCTACTGCACCGTCACGGTGACTTCGGCCACCACCGGCGGGTCCAGCGGCGTGTGGTCGTTGTTCACGAGCTGGACCGCGAACGTGTGCTCGCCGGGCGGCACGTCCGGCCACGTGTACGTCGTGGTCGCGCTGGCGTGGTACGTCCCCTGCGCGCTGACGGCGGGCTGACCGGGCGTGGTCGGCAGGTCCGCGACGTCGATGTAGAAGTGGACGTGACCCTCACCCGGCGCCGCCGGGGCGTTGAGGTTGTCGACGACCTCGAAATTGGAAACCTCGACCGTGACGGTGACGTCGCCCGCGGGGAGGGTAGCGCCGTCCGCCGGCTCGACGATGGTGACCGAAGGCGCTGCCTCGGCGGCGGGCGGCTCGGTGGGCGCCCGGGTCGGCGCCGCGGGAGCGGACGTCGCCGTAGGCGGGGCCGCCCCGCCGTCCTCCTCGTCATCGCCGCAGGCTGCGGCCGCGACCAGCGCGGCGGCCAGGACGGCGCTCGCGGCGAACCAGACCCGTCGCTTCATGTGGGACTCCCTCCTGTGCGGTAGCTACGCGGAACCGGATGTTGTCTTCAGTAGGCTACGATTCTCCCCCGACGGCGGATTCATCGGCTTCGGTTGATCGCAGCATCGCGGCGCACTACAGTGCCGGTGACCCGCACAGGAGGAGGCGCGTAGACGACATGACCGACGAACGGCGTACGTTGGCGAGGCTGAGCCTCTCGAAGCCGACCGTGTGGCCCATCGCGGTGGCCGTGTCTGCGGCGATCGCGGTGGTGGGGCTGTTCATCCACGTCGGCGTGCTCGCGCTCGGGCTGGCGCTGGCGCTGGTCTCGCTCGCGGGCTGGGCGGCGGAAGATTACCGGCGCTACGTGCTCGCGCCGGCGCGGCGGACAGGGCCGTTCGTCCGGGTGGCGGCGAAGGCCGACATCCCCGAGAACCAGGTGCGGTGGTTTCGCGTCGAGGGTATGGAAGTCTGCGTGGCGAACGTGGACGGCGAGTACTTCGCCGTGGGGAACCGCTGTCCGCACATGTTCGCCCGGCTGGGCAAGGGGCGGCTCGTGGGCACGCTGGTAGAGTGCCCGTGGCACGGCGCGCGGTACGACGTGACCGACGGCGGGCTGGCATGCTGGGTGCAGCGGCCCTGGTGGCTCAAGCTGATCTATGACCTGTCGCTCCCCGGCTTCATGAAGCGGGGCGTCCCGGCGTACGACATCGAGGTGCGGGGCGACGACATCTACATCCAGGTGGCGTAGCGGGGGCTGCGTCCGCACGCCTGTGCGGAACATTCGTTCTTGACAGAAGCGGAACTGCTGTTCTATCATCGGCCCGGTGGTCGCCGCAGGAGGCCGTCTCCACAGGCGCCGGGTTAGCGTTTCGAGAAGTGGACAAAAGGGTCCGGCACTCGACGTAAAACCCCTTGATGCGGCACACTGGGGAGGCGAAACTCCGGGACGGCGGCCG
>DATLZC010000118.1:0-12376 GCA_035574215.1 Dehalococcoidia bacterium
ACCCGGACCATCGACGTGTAGAGCTCGGGCGTGGCGCCCTTCGAGACGCACCCCGGCCAGAAGGCGTACTTCATCCCGTCAGACCTCCGTCTTTGCGTGAGCCTCGTACTTCTGGAAGATGCGGCGAACCTGCCGGATCCCGGGGATCGCGCGCTCGAGGGGCGGGAAGAGCTGGCGGATGGGCAGCTTCCCTCTGCGCAGGAAGCGCAGCGCCGTCGGCGCTTCCTTGAGCAACGCCGGGATGTTGAAGAAGCCCAGCGACCGCGGCACCAGCAGCGCCTCGTTCAGCCGTCCCGTCTCCTCGACCGAGGCGGTGAACGCGAGGGTGTGCCGCGCGCCCGTGTTGTTGCGCAGGCCGGCTTCGATGGCCATGGCCCGCATCTGCATGATGCGGTCCATCGGCGCCACGCCCTTCGGGCAGACCTCGACGCACATGTTGCACCGGGTGCAGTCCCAGATGCCGCCGTACTGGCTGTACTCGCGGAGCCGTTCGAGCTGCATCCCGTCGCGCGGGTCACCGACGAAGCGGTACGCCTTCGCCAGCGCCGCCGGGGCGATGAACGACTTGTCGACCTCGAGCACCGTGCAGTCGGACACGCAGGCCCCGCACAGGATGCAGTTCATCACCTTCGACAGGTCCATCATGGCCTCGTGGGAGACCAGGTACTCGCGCTCGGGCTTGGGGCCCACGGGCTGTAGCCACGGCTTGATCTGCCGCACCTTCGCCCAGAACGACTCCATGTCCACCACGAGGTCCTTGATGACGGGCATGTTGCCCATCGGCTCCACGACCACGGGCTCGCCGTCGCGGGCCATGTCGATGACCTTGGTCTTGCAGGCGAGGCGCGCGCGGCCGTTGATGCGCATCGAGCAGGAGCCGCAGATGGCGCTGCGGCAGGAGCACCGGAGCGCGAGGCTCCCGTCCACGTAGTCGCGGACCTGGAGCAGCGAATCCAGAACGGTAGCGTGATCGGGGACGTCGATGGTGTAGTCGGCGAACGCCGGCGGGGCTCCGGTCTCGGGGTCGAAACGCTTGACCTTCAGGGTGACCTGCATCAGTACGTCCTCACTTCCGGCTGCCAGCGGGTGATGGTGACAGGAGCGTAGTCGAGTCGCGGACCCTCTGGCGTGTA
Source organism: Dehalococcoidia bacterium (assembly GCA_035574215.1). GTDB lineage: Bacteria > Chloroflexota > Dehalococcoidia > DSTF01 > JACRBR01 > DATLZC01. The sequence goes on from DATLZC010000118.1 coordinate 1,134, forward strand.
GTAGGCGAGGGTGTGCTTGAGCCACTTCTCGTCGTCCCGCTCGGGGAAGTCCCGCCGGGTGTGGGCGCCGCGGCTCTCTTCGCGCGCCAGGGCGCCCGCCACCATCGTGTGGGCCACGTCCAGCATGCACCCCAGTTCGAGGTAGCTTACGAGGTCGGTGTTGAAGACCTTGCCCGTGTGCTGGAGGGTAATGGCCTCGTAGCGCCGCTTGAGTTCGACGATCTTCGCGAGCGCTTCCTCGAGCCCTTCCCGCGTCCGAAAGATGCCCACCTTCTCCCGCATCATCTCGCCGAGTTCGCGGCGCAGCGTCGCGGGCCGCTCGCTGGACCCCTTGCCGTTGCGGGAGCGCTCGAACAGGTTCGTGATCCGTTCGAGGTCGGGCTGGAGCACCGCCTCGGTGAGCGGCTTGCCGTCGGGGGTGTCGTGGGCGTAGGCGGCGGCTGCGGCGCCCGCGCGCCGGCCGAAGACGATGGTCTCGAGGAGCGAGTTGCCGCCGAGCCGGTTCGCGCCGTGGACGCTGACGTTGGCGCATTCGCCCGCGGCGAACAGCCCCTTGAGGGGCGACGCACCGTTGACGTCCGTCTTGATGCCGCCCATGGCGTAGTGGGCGCCCGGCCGCACCTTCACCGGCTCGTACACGATGTCCGTGTTCGCCAGGTCGAGCGCCAGCTCGCGGATCTGCCACAGGCGCTCGTTGATCTTCTTCTCGCCCAGGTGGCGGACGTCGAGCAGCACGCAGCCGTCGACGCCGCGCCCCTCGTCGATTTCGGTTTGTTCGGCGCGCGAGACGACGTCGCGGCTGGCGAGCTCGAGCTTGTTGGGCGCGTACTTGGCCATGAAGCGCTCGCCGAACTTATTCAGGAGGTACCCGCCCTCACCGCGCGCGCCTTCCGTCATGAGCACGCCCGAGTCCTTCAGCGTCGTCGGGTGGAACTGCATGAACTCCATGTCCTGGAGCGGCGCGCCCGCCCGGTAGGCGATGGCCATGCCGTCGCCCGTGCAGGCGATCGCGTTGGACGTGGGCTGGTACACGCGGCCGAGGCCGCCCGTCGCCATCACGACCGCCTTCGCCTGAATCGGCACCAGCCCGCCCGTCACCATCGGGAGGGCGATGGCGCCGCGAACGACACCGTCGTCCACGATGAGCGAGGTGCAGAAGTACTCCTCGTACACCTTGACGCCGAGCTTGAGGATCTGCTCGTAGACGACGTGGAGGATGGCCTGGCCGGTGATGTCGCCTACGTAGCACGTGCGCGGGAAACCGGCGCCGCCGAACGGCCGTTGCGCGATCCTCCCGTCCTCGAGCCGGCTGAATGTCGTGCCCATCCGCTCGAGCTCGATGATGTCGCCGGGCGCTTCGCGCGTGAAGATTTCGACGGCGTCCTGGTCGGCGAGGTAGTCGCTTCCCTTGACGGTGTCGAAGGCGTGGGTTTCCGGCGAGTCGTCCGGTCCGAGGGCGGCGTTGATGCCGCCCTGAGCCGCGCCGGAGTGGCTGCGCATGGGGTGCAGCTTGGTGATGATGGCGACGTCGGCGCCGTTGCGGGCCGCCTCGATCGCCGCCCTCATGCCGGCGAGGCCGGCCCCGATGACGAGCACTTCGTGTCGAAGCAAGGCGCTCTCTCCTCGGCCCGGCGCGTCACCCCGCAAACGGAAGGGGTCGCGAACAGAATACATGCCGCCCGTGGCGGCATGCGCTGTTCTCGGTGCGGGAGTACACGCCAGAGCTCATTGCATGGGCATCCCGGAACTCGCAGTCCGGCTCGCAAATTCTAGTCTACGGACCCCCGGCTGTTGGTTCAACCGGAAGTCATGTTCTCGCCCGTGCCCTCCGGCCGCTCGATGGCCTCCAGGTAGACGCCGCGCCACTCGGGCGGAAGGAGCCGCCCGATGGCCGTCATGACGCGCTCGCTCAGGACGCGGTCCTGCGCCCGTTCGTCGCCCGGCTCGGGAGGCGCCTCCAGCGTGAACGTGGAGCCGAACCGCACGATGAGCCGATCGCCCTGGATGAATAGCGCCAGCGGCAGGATGGGCACGCGCCCCGCGCTCAACCGCGCGAGGAAGAGTCCGCTCCCCGGCCGCGGATGGCGCAGCACGCCGTCGCCGCCGGCCTCGGGCATCAGGCCGACCGCGTCGCCCTGCTGGATGGCCTCTTCCAGCTCGCGCATGGCCGCGGCGCGCTGCATCACGAAGGGCGCGCGCGGCTCCATGAGCGCGAAGTCGTACATCCGGGCGATGCGCTCGAAGAGCCATCGGACGACGGCGCGGGGGATGCGCACAGGGCCGACGCGCTGCCGCCGCTCAGCCGTGATGGTCCAGTGGACCTCGGGGCGCTCGGGGCGCGCCTCAGCCACGGCCACCGACGCCGCCATCCCCGCGAACGCCATCATCACCTCGGGGCGGTCGAGGTGGTTCCCGACGATGATGACTGGCCCGCTCCGGGGGATGTGCTCGACGCCTTCGATGACGGGCGGCTGGTTGTACCGGAACACGACGAGCCGCGAGTCGGCGGAGAAGGACCGTTTCCGCCCGAGGACGATGTCCACGAGCCACGGAAGCATGTGCCGGAGAGGCCAGCGGTAGGGCCTCATCCCTCAGTCGAAGAGCTCGGGCCGCCTGCGCCAGAGCAGGAACAGCGCCGCCAGCGTCTTGGCGTCCTCGATGCCCCCCGATTCGGCCGCCTCGACAAGCTGCGACGCCGTGAGCGGGGCCACCTCGATGACCTCGTCGTCGTCCGGGCGCATCTCAACCGGGGTCAGGCCTTCCGCGAGGAAGGCGTGCTGGTATTCGGTGTCGTACCCCGGCGCGAGGAAGAAGCCACCCAGCTTCTCGAGCCGCTCGGCTCGATATCCGACCTCCTCCTGCAGCTCGCGGGCCGCGCACGCGAGCGGCTCCTCGCCGGGGTCGAGGCCGCCGGCCGGAAACTCGAGCAACGCCCGGCCGGTCGGGTGGCGGTACTGCCGGACGAGCAGCAGCCGGCCGTCGTCGCGCAGGGGAACGATGGTGACGCCGCCGGGATGCTCGACGACCTCGCGCCGTCCGCGGCGGCCGTTGGGCAGCGCGAGCTCGTCCACCCGGAGGTTGATGAGCACGCCGGAGAAGACCCGCTGGCTGGAGGCGACGGGGAAAGGCGACGCGTCGTTCACCGCAGGGCCCGCACCATGGCGATTTCGTTGCAGCCGGGGAACTTCGGGCAGCGGTAGCACTCGTTCCAGACCTTGCGGGGCAGGGTCATGACGTCGGCCTGCTCGAAGCCGAGGCGCTCGAAGAAGCCCGGCCGGTAGGTGAGCGCGAACACGGTCCCGAGCCCGAGCGCCTTCGCCTCTTCGACGCAGGCCTCGACGAGCGCGGCCCCGAGCCCCTCGCCCTGACGTTCCTCGGCCACGGCCAGCGACTTCACCTCAGCGAGGTCTTCCCACAGGATGTGCAGCGCGGCGCAGGCGATGACCTGGCCGCCGTCGCGAATGACGAAGAAGTCCCGCAGGTTCTCGTAGATCTCGCCCATGGTCCGCGGGAGCATCTCGCCGCGGCGGGCGAATTCGTTCACGAGGTCGTGGATCGCGCGCGCGTCCTCCGGGCGCGCCTTGACGACAGCGAGGTCGACGCGGGAGCGGGTGGTCATGCCGACGCTCCCCAGAGCGCGGGCGCATACCGGAAGGCCGTCTCGCTCTCTTGCGTGGACGGCGCCCGCAGCCAGCCCAGGCGCTGCGCGATGTGGCGCAAGAACTCCGCCGGGTCACTCAGACGGACGAACCGAGCGACGTGGGGGCTGAGCGTGACTTCCACCTCGTCGCTCTGCGTCAACTCGAGGTTCGCTTCGCCGTCGACGCTCAGCGAGGCCGCCTGACCGTCCGCAAGGCGAACGGTGACGGTCGACTCCGGCGGCAGGACCATCGAGTTACGGGCGGCCATGTGCGGCGCGAGCGGCGTCAGGAGGAGATGCTTCGACTCCGGATGGAGGATGGGCCCGCCCGCCGAGAGCGAGTACGCCGAGCTGCCCGTGGCCGTGGCCACGATCAGGCCGTCGGCGCGGAGGTCTGCGATGGGCGTGCCGTTGACGGCGACCGCGAGGTGGACCGTGTGGCCGAGCGACGCGCGGCCTACGACGGCGTCGTTGAGGGCATGGAAGTGCGCCTCGCCGGCGGCGGTGCGCGCCTCGACCCGCAGCATGGCGCGCGCCTCGACGCGTCCCTCGCCCCGGATGACATCGGGCAGGCGGGCGAGGGCGCCCGCAGGGTCGAGCTCCGTGAGGAATCCCAGGCGTCCCATGTTCACCCCGAGCAGGAGCGTGTCGTACGGGACGGTGGCGCGCGCCCCGCGCAACACCGTTCCGTCGCCGCCGACGCAGACGAGCAGGTCGGTTCCCGGCGTGTGCTCGTGGGTGGCGCGCTCGTCCCAGGCGTCCCCGACCCAGACCTCGGGGACGTCCTGCGCGGCGAGCGCGCGGAGCTCTTCGGCGAGCCGGCGGGCCGCCTCGAGCTTGGGGTGGTACACGATCCCGATCTTGTTCATGCGACCGCTCACGACCGGCGCGAGACGAAGTGAGCATAACGCACGTTGCGCCGGTCCGCACGCCGGGTCACTCCCGATGTTCGTCCGGCGAGCGTAGGAGCAGGAAAAACTCGCGATTCCCGGCCGGGCCGAGCAGCGGCGACGTCGTGAGGCCGCGGACGCGGAAACCACGCTCAATAGCCCACGCGGCGACCCGTCCGAGCACGGCGGCGTGCACCTGGGGGTCGCGCACCACGCCGCCGCGGCGCACCTCTTCCCGCCGGGCCTCGAACTGCGGCTTCACGAGGGCCACGATGGGGGAGCCCGGCCGCAGGAGGCCCGCCACCGGCTCCAGCACCTTCGTGAGGCTGATGAAGGAGACGTCGATCGTGGCCAGCTCAGCGCGAACGCCACCGGGAAGCGCCTCGAGATGCCGGATGTTCGTTCGCTCGAGCACGGTGACCCGGGGGTCGCCGCGAAGCCGGTATTCGAGCTGGCCGTACCCCACGTCGACGGCGTACACGTGGGCGGCGCCCCGCTGGAGCAGGCAATCGGTGAACCCTCCGGTCGATGCGCCGACGTCGAGGGCGATGATGCCGCGCACGTCGAGCCTGAAGACCTCGAGGGCGTGGTCGAGCTTCTCGCCGCCGCGGCTCACGAAGCGCGGAGGCGCGGCCAGCGCGACGTCGGCGTCGGGTCGGACCTGGGCGGCAGGGCGGGTGACGGTCGCTCCGTCGACGGTGACGTCACCGGCGAGGATCGCGGCCTGCGCCTTCTCGCGGCTGGGGGCCAGCCCTCGCTGTACGAGCAGGACATCGAGCCGGACCTTCCTGTCGGACGTTGGCTACACCTCGGACGGCCGCTTCTTCAGCAGGTACTTCACCGGGTCGGCGTCGAAGTCTTCTTTACAGCGGTTCGAGCAGAAGACATAGAGCCATTCGCCGAACTGCGACTTGCCCGCCGCCTCCTTCGGGTCGGCCTCCATACCGCACACAGGGTCTCGTCGGATTTCAACGGGCATCGGTTCCCTCCTCTCAGGTCGGTTTCGCTACCCCGCACACATCCCACATTGGGAGGCGGCGGAGAGGGCCGAGCAGCCGGAGGCCTGCGTCTTCGAGGGCCGCGCGCCATTCATCCGCATCGAACATCGACTCCGTGGCGTGGGGAAGCGCGCGGTACAGGCCACGTTGCAGTCGCCCCCTCGAGGGCTCGGCGAAGCAGAACCGTCCTCCCGGGCGGAGCACCCGCCTGACCTCCCGGAGCGACCTCCGCCAGTCCGGCACATGGTGGAGGACGCCCGTTTCGAAGACGGCATCGAAGGCGCCCGCCCGGAACGGCATCCTCGAGGCGTCCGCCACCAACACCGAGACGGGCGTACCGCTGTCGCGGCGCCGTAGCCGCCGGCTTGCCCGCGCCGCCATCTTCGGGTCGAAGTCGAACGCGTCCAGACGTCGCGGGCGGGCCATCGAGCGGATGAGCGCCGTCGACACGCCGGACCCGCATCCCATATCCAGGACCGCGGCGTCAGGTCCGATGCCGGACCATCGCAGGAACGCCCGGATCTCCGCCCGCTGCAGCCACGCGCGAACGGGACTGTTGACGAGCCAGCGTTCGACCGCCGACATCTCCGCCATGAGTGCCCGCGATAATAGCATACTGGCGCGGTCCGTTCGGCGAGGACGGGCGTTCCGTCAGATCTGCTCAGGCGCGTGATCGACATCCGTTGATTTCGCTCGCCGACGCCGTTACCATGCCGCCATGACGAACGACGAAGCGGCCCTTTCCTCCACCGTCGTCTCGTCGCGTGAGCGCGCCGGGGTCTCGCCGCGGGGAGCGCTCGCGCACCTCAAGTACGTCCTCCTCTCGATGCGCCCGCGCCAGTGGACGAAGAACGGCATCGTCTTCATGGCGTTCATCTTCTCGCTCGGGCAGTCGTGGCACGTCGACCAGCCCGACACGTGGCTTCCATTGCTTCGGGATTCGGCGCTGGCCTTTCTCTTCTTCTGTCTCGTGTCGAGCGCGGACTATCTCCTGAACGATATCCGCGACCGCGAGAGCGACCGGCTGCACCCGAAGAAGCGGCTGCGTCCCATCGCAGCGGGCAACCTCGGGGTCGCGGCGGCGAGCGCGTGGGCGGCGGCGCTGGTGGTCCTGGGCGTCGGGGGCGGATTCGCGCTCGAGTGGAAGGTGGGGGCGATTCTGGCGGGCTACCTGGCGCTCATGCTGTCGTACTCGTACTGGCTCAAGCACGTCGTATTGCTCGACCTCGCGGCGATCGCGGCGGGGTTCGTGCTGCGGGCCATGGCGGGCGCCGTGGCCATCGACGTGCCCATCTCGCCGTGGCTGTACGTCGTGACGGCGCTGGGCGCGCTGTTCCTCATCATCAACAAGCGGCGCGCCGAAATCCTGCTGCTCGAGGCGGACGCGGCCAACCACCGGCCCGTGCTCGACGAGTACAGCGCCGACCTGCTCGACCAGATGGCGTCGACGGTGACGGCGTCCACGCTCATCGCGTACGGCCTGTACACCTTCACGGCGGAAGGGCTCCCCGAGAACCACTCGATGATGCTGACCATCCCCTTCGTCCTCTACGGCATCTTCCGCTACCTCTACCTCGTGCATAAGAAAGATCAGGGCGGAAGCCCCGAAGAGGTGCTCCTGCGCGACGTGCCCCTCATCATCTGCATCGTCCTCTGGATGGTCACCGCCGCCGCCGTGCTCATCGTGAACCGCGAGTAGCTGCGCCAACGCCCGCGACGTGCTACCGTTCGTCCACCACGGGTAGGGCGGAAAGAACGAGGGCCACCGATGATCCAGAAGATCCACCATATCGGCATCGTCGTCCGCAGTCTCGACGACGCCTACGGGTTCTATCGCGACACGCTGGGCCTGCCGGTCCACAAGGAGCAGGTGGTGGAGGAGCAGCATGTCAGGGCCGCGCTCCTCACCCTGGGCGACAGCGAGATCGAGCTCCTCGAGCCCATCGACACCGACTCCGGCATCGCGCGCTTCCTGGAACGGCGGGGGGAGGGGTTGCACCACATCTGCTTTCAGGTCGACGACATCGAGGCGAGCCTCGACGACCTGAAGCGCAAGGGCACGAACCTCATCGATCTCGAGCCCCGCATCGGCCTCGCCGGGCGCATCTGCTTCCTGCATCCCTCGGCGCTCACGGGGACGCTCGTCGAGCTGTGCCAGCCCTTGGACTGATGCCGGAGACCGCCCTCACTCTGGACCACATCGTGATCGCCGTGCGCGATGTCGTGGCGGCGCGTGAGACGTACGACGTCCTGCTGGGACGAGCGCCGTCGTGGCGCGGGCGTCACCCGGCGTACGGCACCGAGAACGTGCTCTACCGGCTCGACAACACGTACGTCGAGCTTCTGGCGCCCGCTGCGGACGCGGCCGCCGGCGCATGGGCGGGGCGCCTGCGCGCGTACCTCGACCAGCGAGGCGAGGGCCTCTGGGCGCTCGCTGTCGGCACGACCGAGCTCGATGCGCTCGTCGCGCGGCTCCGCAGACGAGGCCTGCCGGTGGCCGACCCCGCGCCCGGCGAAGGGGAGGACCTCGACACGGGCGCGCGCCGCGCCTGGCGCAACGCGTTCGTTCCTGCGGAGGCCATGCGCGGCGTCGTCTGCTTCTTCATCGAGCATCGCTCGCCGCCCGAGGCGCTGCCACCCGCGCCCCCGGTGGCCTCCGAGGGCTCGTACATCACTCACGTGGACCACGTCGTCGTGACGAGCGCGAATCTCGACGCCTCCCGCCGTCTGTGGGGCGACGTCGTCGGCGTGCGGCTCGCCCGGGAGCGCGACTTCCCCGAGCGGAACAGCCGGTTGCTCTTCTTCCGCCTCCGCGACATCACCCTCGAGCTCGCCGGGCGGATGAACGGCGCCGCCACCGACGAGGGCGACCGGCTCTGGGGCGTCGCCTACGAGGTCGGCGACGTGGCGGCGGCCGTCGCGCGCCTCCGAGACGCCGGGTTCGACGTCTCGGACGTGCGCGAGGGCCGCGGCGAACGGACGCGGGTAGCGACGGTGCGCGGCCCGACGTGCGGCGTGCCGACGCTCCTCATCGAGAACCTGTGGCGGCGTGACGAGAAGGAGGAACCGAGATGACCATCGGCGCTCGACGGCTCGACCACGTGGTCGTGGCCGTGGAAGACGTGAAGAGCGCGGCCGACGTCTGGTCGGCGACGCTCGGCCTCGCGGTCGAGTCGTTCCTGCAGCCGGAGGGCACGCATCTGCGGCTCGCGAAGCTGCCGGCCGGGAACGCCTTCGTCGAGCTGGCGATGCCGCTGACGGAAGACCACCGCCTCGCGCGACATCTGCGTGAGCGCGGACAGGGGATGTTCTCACTGTCCATCGAGGTGGACGACCTCGACGCGGCGGTCCGCTACCTGCGGGAGCGCGGCGCGCCCGTCTCGACGCCGGAGGCGGGCGTATGGCCGAGGACGCGCGTCGCCCGCATCAACCGGGCGGCGACGCACGGCGTGTCCATTCAGCTTCTCGAGCGTCAGCGCTGACCGCTCAGAGCGCGGGCGCTCGAAGGTGCCAGTCGGTAGCCTGCTGGTAGGCGTAGCCAGCGCGCAGCAGCGTGGCTTCGTCCCAGAACCTCCCCACCAGCGACATGCCGATGGGCAGGCCTGACGCCGTGAAGCCGCAGGGCAGCGCGAGCACGGGCGCGCCCGCGATGTTCCACGGGGCCGTGTTCTGAATCAGCAGGTTGCGCGCGGCGGCGGCTTCGGCGATGGGCGGAGCCGGAATCGGCGTCGTGGGATGTAGAACCACGTCGACCTGCGCGAAGAGCTCGCGCTCGAGCCAGCGGCGGTACGCCCGGCGGAAGTCGAGCGCGAGGGCGTAGGCCGTGGCCGGCGTCTTCGCGCCGATGTCGAGCAGCCCCAGGACATCCGGGCCGAAGGCGTCGCGGTCGCGCTCGAGGCGCTCGCGGTGATACGCGGCGGCGTCGGAAATGAGGATGATGCCGTTGTGCGCCAGGGCTGCCGGCGCATCGGGGATGGCGATGTCGGTGACGGTCGCTCCGAGCCGCTCGAACTCGCGCGCGGCCGCCTCCACGGCGCTCACCACTTCGGGATCGCAGTTCTCGAAGAAGTGATTCGAGGGAACGCCGACGCGCAGCCCGCGCAGGCCGTCCCCGATGCCCGCCGCAAAATCGGGCGTACCGACGTCTTCGCTGTGGGGGTCGAGAGGGTCGTAGCCCGCCATGGCCTGCAGGAGCAGCGCGCAGTCCTCGGCCGTTCGGGCCATGGGGCCCACGTGGTCCAACGTCCACGAGAGCGGGACGACGCCGCGAAGGCTGCACCGTCCGTACGTCGGCTTGAGGCCGGTGACGCCGCACAGGGCGGACGGGATCCGGATGGAGCCGCCGGTGTCGCTTCCCGTGCCCGCCGGAACGATCCCGGCGGCGAGCGCGGCCCCGGTGCCGCCGCTGGACCCGCCGGGGATGCGGTCGAGGTCCCACGGATTGCGGCAGACGCCCCAGTGAGGGTTCGCCGTCGTGACGCCCAGCGCCCATTCGTGCAGGTTGAGCTTCCCGATGATGACGGCGCCCGCGTCGCGCAGCCGCGCGACAGTGTGGGCGTCCTCGGTGGGCGTCCGCTCCGCGAAGTGCTTGCTGCCGGCGGTGGTGCGGACGCCTGCGGTGTCGAAGAGGTCCTTCAGGGCGAGGGGTACGCCGTGCAGCGGGCCCCGCACCCGGCCCGCGCGCCGCTCTTCATCGGCCCGCCGGGCCGCCGCCAGCGCCCCCTCGCGGTCGATGAGCAGGAACGCGTTCAGGACCGGGTTCAGCCGTTCGGCGCGTTCGAGGCAGCGCTCAGTGAGCTCGACGCACGAGAGCGCTCCGCGCGCCATGAGGTCAGCGCAGCGGGCGATGGTGAGGCTTCCGGGCTCGAGCGGATCGCTGCTCATAGGCGTCTCCAGGGGTACGTGGAGCAATCGGGCGAAGCATAGCACCGCCGTCCGGGCCGGGGAACATCGTGATATACTCGTGGCGCCGAGAGGAGGCCACCGGTGGAAGGCGACCTGTTGATCTGCGCGCATTGCGACGCGCCGCACGACGCCGACGACAACTACTGCCGTCGGTGCGGAGCGAGGCTGCGCGCCGGACTGCCCGCGACGCGAGACGGCGAGACGTTCGCGACCACCGTCTGGGAGCCTCGCGTCCCTTCCGCGGTCGTAAAGGGCGCCGCGGCGGTGGCGGCGGGCGCGCTGGCGCGACTCGCGCTGCGCACGCTCGTGGGCCGCGCCTTCCGCTCGCGGCCGAAGCGGGCCGCGCGGGACCGCGCCCTCGAGCCCGTCACCGACGCGCCGCTTCCTGACGGCGTGCGCTTCATCAGCGAAACGCTCATCGTACGCCGGGTGCGTCTGCGAGGCTGACGCGCAGAGCCCGGTTCGCCTCCATCCATCGGCCTTCCCCGAAAGGAGGCGGTCATGCCTGACGTCGTACTGGTCGTCGACATGCTGGACGGGTTCCTCACGCCGGGGCGGGCGCTGTACTGCGGCGACGAGGCGCGCAAGATTATCCCCCGGGTCCGCGCGCTCATCGAGCGCGAGGCGGCGCGAGGGTCGCGCATCATCTTCATCCACGACACGCACGACCCCGACGACAAAGAGTTCGAGATGTTCCCGCCGCACTGCATCCGTGGGACGCAGGAGGCGGAGCTCATCCCAGAGCTCGCGGACCTTCCGGGTGAGCACATCCGCAAGCGGCGGTACAGCGCCTTCTTCGAGACCGACCTC
>DATLZC010000119.1:0-5696 GCA_035574215.1 Dehalococcoidia bacterium
CTCTGCGGCACCATCGGCTCGATCCAGGCGACGGAAGTGCTTAAGCTGATTCTGGGCATCGGTGACACCCTCAACGGTCGCCTGCTCCTGTACGACGCGCTCTCGATGGAGTTCCGGCAGGTCAAGATCCGCCGCGACCCCGACTGCGTCGTCTGCGGCGACCACCCCACCGTGACCGAGCTCATCGATTACGAGGCCTTCTGCGGCGGGGCCCCTCACCCGGCGCCCGCGCAGGCGTAGGACGGAGAGCGAACGCATGGCTGTGGAAGTGCGCGTGACCGCGGTGCTTCAGCGTCTGGTCGGACAGAAGTCCGTCCAGGCCGAAGGCGCCACCATCGGCGAGCTGCTGGCCGACCTCGACCGGAAGTACCCAGGGTTCAAGAATCAGATCATGCAGGACGGCCAGCTCCATCGGTTCGTGAATATCTACCTGAACGACGAAGACATCCGATACCTGGACCAGCTCGACACGCCGCTGAAGGACGGCGACGTGGTGGCGATTCTGCCGGCGCTGGCAGGCGGCGCCGGATGCTGAGCATGCGCTACGAGAGCCTCATCGACCTCATCGGCAACACGCCGCTCGTGGCGCTGCCGAACCTCTCGCCCAAGCCCGGCGTGCGCTTCTACGCCAAGCTCGAGGGCCAGAACCCCACCGGCAGCGTCAAGGACCGCATCGCGAAGTACATGATCGAGGAGGCCGAGCGGACCGGGCAGCTCACGCCCGACCGCATCGTGCTCGAGCCCACCAGCGGCAACACCGGCATCTCCCTCGCCATGATCTGCCGCATCAAGGGCTACCGCCTCACGGTCGTGATGCCGGAAAGCGTGAGCGAGGAGCGGGCGCAGCTTCTGCGCGCGTACGGCGCAGAGATCGTCTTCTCGGATGGAGCGCGCGGCACCAACGGCTCCATCGCCGTCGCCCAGGAGATGGCCGCTTCCGACCCCACGTACCTGATGCTGTACCAGTACGGCAACCCCATGAACCCCCGGGCCCACTACGAGACCACCGGACCCGAAATCCTCCGCGACCTCCCGGAGATCGACGTGTTCGTGGCCGGTCTGGGCACAGGCGGGACCCTCACCGGGACGGGACGCTACCTCAAGGACCACAAGCCCGACGTGAAGGTCATCGCCGCCGTGCCCCATCCGGGCGACCTGGTGCAGGGCCTGCGCAGCCTCGAGGAGGGCTTCATCCCGCCGGTGCTCGACGAATCGGTCCTCGACGGCAAGATCGTCGTCGATTCGCGGAGCTCGTTCGCCGCGGCCAAGGAGCTGACCCAGAAGGAGGGCATCTTCGCGGGCATCTCCTCCGGCGCTGTGCTGCGGACGGCGCAGCGGGTGGCCCAGCGGCTCGAGCGCGGGAATGTGGTCATGCTCTTCGCGGACGGCGGATGGAAGTACCTCTCGACCTCGCTGTGGACGAAGGAGTACGACGAGCTCGCCGAGGAGGTCGAGGGCAAGGTCTGGTGGTGACGCGGGCCGTTGGTCACTTGACGTCTTCAGACGGGAGGCCGATACTATTCTCGGCTACAAAGGTTCCCACCCCTCGAACGTCTACCACAATGGACTGTCCTCTGCGTGAGGACTAGGGGGGTGGGTCGCTTTTCCCCTCAATAGTACTTGTGTCTTACGCGCGAATAGAAAAGGAAATCGCTGCTGATTCGCGCAGCCACCACGTTCCGGTAGGAGGCGTCGCCGCGGTTTCGGGCCCTCGCGATCACCCACGAGAAGTAGTCAGCTGCCTGCAGTAGCGGATGGGCGGCGGACGAATGCATCCACACGTCGAACCGTTGCCCATGAGGAAGCAGTTGCCTGATACTGCCCTTCACTGACTTGAGGACGGCCTCCCTTTCTCGCCGGAGCTTCACCTGGTCGGCGATCACCAAGACCTTCGACCAAGGGCCGCCACGGCCGTTCTGGAAAATCCACTTCAGCAGGAGCCTCGCAGCATGTGGATAGAATTTCTGCGGGTCCCGCAGTGGAGGGTGGATGACGTTCTTCGGGAAAGAGACAGCGTCGACTCGGTACCCCGAGTGCTTCGCAAGGACATCTAAGACCCGCATGCGTACCGGCCGGGGGTCGTTGAACGCGTGGAAATGGCTGAACTCTCGGTCATGGACCGTCTCGATCAGCTGGTGCTTGAGCGTGTGGAGAGCGTGCGTGAGGGTGTACGGATCTTCGGTAGACAAGCCCGTCAGAGTGAAGTAAGCAGAGCCCGAAGGAGAGAAGTCAAAATCTCCCGACTCATCGAGGAAGATGTAGAAGACCGTCCCGGGCCGCATCCGTGCTTCCCGCCTCACGCCGCCCAAGCGACGGCCTAACGGTACACCGAAAGAACCCTTTCGCTCCACATCGCCCATGCAATCGGGCGTTGTTGACTTAATCGACAGCCTTTCGTACCATAGCCCTGTCGTTCGGGTGGCGGGACGCTCGCACGAACGTCGCATCGTCTTCGACGCTGCCCCGCCGGCCACATCACTTCCGGGAGGATCGCTACATGACCACCGAAGTCGCTTCGGACGTGCTCGTCACCACCCAGTGGGTCGCCGACCACCTCGCGGACCCCACCGTCAAGCTCGTCGAGGTCGATGTCGACACCACCGCGTACGACGAGGGACACATCCCCGGCGCCGTCGCCTTCAACTGGACCAGCCAGCTTCAGGACCAGGTGCGGCGCGACATCATCTCGAAGGCTGACCTCGAGAAGCTGCTCTCGAACGCCGGCATCAGCAACGACGACACCATCGTCCTCTACGGCGACAACAACAACTGGTTCGCCGCCTACGCCTTCTGGCTCCTCGAGATGTACGGCCACGAGAAGCTCAAGCTCATGGACGGCGGACGGAAGAAGTGGATCGACGAAGGCCGGCCGCTCACGAAGGACGTCCCCCGGCCGACGCCCACGCAGTACCGCGCCAAGGAGCCGAACACCGCGCTCCGGGCGAAGCGCGACCTCGTGATGCAGGCCGTCCAGCAGAAGACCTTCGCGCTCGTGGACGTCCGGTCGCCGGCGGAGTACACCGGCGAGATCCTCGCGCCGCCCGGCCTTTCGGAGACGGCGCAGCGGGGCGGCCACATCCCCGGCGCCATCAACGTCCCCTGGAGCCAGGCCGTCCGCGAAGACGGCACCTTCAAGTCGCCCGAGGAGCTGCGGGAGCTCTACCGCAGCAAGGGCCTGGCCGAGGACAAGCCCGTCATCGCGTACTGCCGCATCGGCGAGCGCTCGTCGCACACGTGGTTCGTCCTGAAGTACCTCCTGGGCTACAAGGACGTGCGCAATTACGACGGCTCGTGGACCGAGTGGGGCAGCATGATCGACGTGCCCATCGAGAAATAGCCTTCCGTCGCCTGCGGATCGAAGAGCGCGGGGCCCCGCGAGGCCCCGCGCTCGTTGTGTCGCCCGTTCGCGCCCCCTCAGCCCCAGCCAGCGATGCGCTCCGGCGCGATCTTCAGGATGACGCGCCGCTCGCCGGGGCGGCGGAACGGATACGTGTCCTGCCCGAGGTACTTCTTCGCCATCTTGTCGATGTGCTCGTCAGCTCCCTCGTGCGTGATCTCCACCACCCGGCCCTGGATGGTGACCATCTGATACGGGTTCTGCTGATTCGCGATGGAGATCGCGACGCGGGGGTCGCGGCGCACGTTCCGCAGCTTGACCCGCCCCTCCGCCGTGTTCACCAGGACGTGCGCGCCGTCGTGGTCCACCCACACGGGGCTGACCTGCGGCGACCCGTCCGGCATGAGCGTCGCCAGATGTCCGAAGTTCTGGCCTTCCAGCAGCGCGCGCGCCGCTTCCGACAGCGGGACCGCCATCGAGACACTCCTTTCCCTATTCGACTCGAGATGCGGCTACGGGACTCGCGTCCCCGGTCGGGGGCGCTTACGCAGTGTAAGCGAACACGGCGGGCCGCGCCACCGCTCAGGCGGCGCGGGCGCGATCGCTCTTCGGGGTGGAGCCGGCGCCCTGATAGAGGCGGAGGTACATCAAGACCGCGCGCACGCGGGGGTGCCCCGCCGGGTCCTGATTGACGCCGAGCTGATTGAAGATGGCGTTGATGTGGTTCTCCACGGACTTCGGTTCGAGGACCAGCCGGCGCGCGATCTCGGCGTTGCTGAACCCCTGCGCCATCAGCTCCAGCACCTCGCGCTGCCTCCGGGTGAGCTGCTGGATGGGCGCGGGCGCGGAGCGTGCGCTCTGCTGGTCGAGCACGATGAGCCCGTCGGCCGCGGCTCGGACCGCCGCCTCCAGAGAAGAGACGTCGCCGAGCGACTCCACCGGCAGGTAGCCCCACCCGCCGATTCCCGTCGACGAGAGCAACTCCGCGATCCGATGGTCGTAGCCGTCCGTGACGACCACCACCCCCGCGCGCACGCGGGCCGCCTTCAACGTCCGAACCGCCTCGACGACATCCTCGGGCCGCGGCGACCGCAGGATCAGCGCTACGGCGTCGGCGGCGCCGTCGGCCAGCAGCCGCGCCGCCTCGGCCGGCGACGAGGCCGACCCGACGACCCGCACCTCCCCGCTCCGGTCCAGCGCCCGCCGGTAGAGGTCGGCCAGCAGACCGTCCGAGCTCACGACGACGGTTCGTACATCCGTCGCAGAGGGACTGGCGATCACCATAGCGACGCCATCATGCCAGCGCCGCGGCGCCCGCGGCAGTAGGGGACTCCCCGATTTCTCAGTGCCTCCCCGAGCCGAAATGGGTGCATGCCCCCTCACCGGGCGTCTTCCCCTAGGCGAGTACCACTAAGGGAGCACCTGGAGCTCCCGACGGGGGGACGGTTCATGAGACTGGAAACGCCACCCAACCCGCGACGCGACACAGCCGACGAACAGGGCATCACCGGCCTCGAGACGGCCATCATCCTGATCGCCTTCGTCGTGGTCGCGTCGGTGTTCGCCTTCGTCGTGCTGAGCACGGGCCTCTTCAGCTCCGAGCGTGGGAAGGAGACGGTGTACTCCGGGCTCCAGAAATCGCGGGGCAATCTCGAGCTCCGCGGCGGGGTGATCGCCGCCACCAACGGCACGAACGTCACCACGCTCACCATCTTCCTCGGGAACGCCGCCGGCGGCGAGCCGGTGAACCTCGACCCGTCGGCCGCCGTCAACCGCACGGTCATCGCGTACGTGAGCGACGCCCAGGCCATTCCGGACCTGACATACACGACGACGGACATCGTGGGCGATGGGGACAACCTCCTCGAGCCGGGCGAGCTGTCCCAAGTGGATATCGACTTCGCGGCGGCGGGGCTCACCGTGTCCAACAACGACACCTTCACGCTCGAAGTGCGGCCGCCGCTGGGAGCGTACCTGGTCATCCAGCGGACGCTGCCGCCCGGTCTCTCCCTGCCGCCCGTGGTCAACCTGCGATAACCGGAAGCCGTGCGCTTCCGTGGCGCCGTCGTGGGCGGGCCGCCTCCTCGGGGCGGCCCGTCTCCTTCTCCAACCCACCCGGCCTCGGCCCACGCCCGGAGGAGGCGACGGAGCGGCTCCCTCCGCTCCACCGGGTGCGGACCCCCGCCGACCTGAAGGGCGCGCCCCCTGATCTCGCTACCTCCCGTAGGCGAAACAACGTAGGGACCAGCGCGGAGCGCCGGTTCCGTTCGAGCCACCGCGAGGCGCCCGCAGCGCCGCGGCGGACGAAACAGTGGGGGTGACTGGCATGCGGACGATTCTTCGAGCATGGGCGTCCTTC
>DATLZC010000120.1:0-6720 GCA_035574215.1 Dehalococcoidia bacterium
GGCCGGCGCTCGGCGGCGTGGCTGAAAGTGAAGGCGACCCGCAGCGAAGACTTCGTCGTCGGCGGGTTCACGCGAGGACAGGGCGGGCGCGCCGAAACGTTCGGGGCGCTCCTGCTGGGCTCGTTCGACGACGAGGGTCGCCTGGTCTACGCCGGCCACGTGGGGAGCGGCTTCGACGAGCGAGACCTGCGGGACTTGCGCACTCGCCTGGACGCGCTCGAAACCGACGTCTGTCCGTTCACCGAACCGCCGCCCCTGAACGCGCCCGCCGTCTGGACCCGGCCCGAGGTGGTCGTCGAGGTGAAGTTCGCCGAGCGCACCCGCGACGGCAGGCTGCGCGCTCCGGTCTTCCTCCGCGTGCGCGACGATAAGCCCGCCGAGGACGTCCGCGTCGCCGTGGCCGAGCCGCCGTCACCGGTGGCGCGGGAGCCCGCCCCCGCAGCGGACCGGGGGCTCGCCGAGGACGTCCTCGAGCAGCTCTCGTCGCCGAAGGCTCGCCTGACCCTCGAGGTCGGCCCGCACCGCATTCCCGTCACCAACCTCGACAAGCCGCTGTGGCCCGCCGTAGGAGGCCGTCGGACGCTCACGAAGCGCGACCTGCTCGTCTACCTCGCCCGGATGGCGCCGTATCTGCTGCCCCACCTGCGCGACCGGCCGCTGACGCTTCTGCGGTTCCCGGACGGCATCGCAGGGGAGCGCTTCTACCAAAAGCATTGGGAGCAGCCGCTCCCGCCCTTCGTGGAGACCGTGCGGCTGTTCTCCGAGCACAACGAGGGCGACCAGGAATACCTTCTGTGCAACAATCTGCCGACGCTGCTGTGGCTCGGTCAGGTGGCGAACCTCGAGTTCCACCCCTGGCTCTCGCGTATCGACCCGCTTCCCGATGCGGAGGGGCTGAGCACGGAGTTCACGGGGTCGCTCGAGGCCATCGAGCGCTCCGTTCTCAACTATCCCGATTTCATCGTCTTCGACCTCGACCCCTTCATCTACTCGGGACGCGAGGCGCCGGGCGCGGAGCCGGAGCTGAATCGCGAAGCCTTCGCGCGCACGCGGGAGGTCGCGTGGTGGCTCAAGGAGCTGCTCGATTCGCTGTCGCTGCCCGCGTTCGTGAAGACGACGGGACGCACAGGACTCCATGTGTACGTCCCCATCATCCGGCGGCTCGATTTCGATGCGGCGCGCGCCGCCTGTGAGACCATCGGACGCTTTTTGGCGCGCGCGCACCCGGGCGATATCACCCTCGAGTGGGCGGTGCGACGCCGCACGCGGAAGGTGTTCGTGGACTACGCCCAGAACGTGCGCGGGAAGACCCTCGCGTCGGTGTACTCCCCGCGGGCGCTGCCCGAGGCGCCCGTTTCGATGCCCGTGCGCTGGGACGAGCTCGACCGGGTCTATCCGACGGACTTCACCATCGAGACGGCGCCTGAGCGGGTTCGCGAGGCGGGCGACCTCTGGGGCGGCATTCTCGACGCCAAGCGGGACGTGCTGGCGGCGCTTTCCGGCGCGTCCGCCGGCCAGCGCTGATGGTTCACGAGAGCCCGGCGCGTCGCCGCCATCGGGCCACCCATTGGCGAACGGGAGCGGCGTCGAGCCCGCCCTCCCACACGCCGGGCCGGCCCCGCGCCCATTCCAGGTCCTCGAGCCGCGACAGCCCGGCCAGCGCCATGAACGGCGCCAGATCGCCCAGTGGGCCAGCGACCCCGACGTAGGCCCGCATCCACGCTCGCAGGAACAGCGCCCGGAGCGGACCCGCCAGCGTGCGCAGCGGCCCCGGAGGCGGCGCCGCGGTCCCGACGAGCGTCGCGGTCCGGGCGACATCCAGCCGCGGGTCGGCGCCGGCCGCGTTGGTCCAGTCGAGCACCCCGGTGATGCGCTCGCCGTCCGTCATCACGTTCAGCGGGTGGTAGTCGAGATGCGCCAGGCGGTCGAAGCGCAGTCCGGCCGAGAGGACGCGGTCCGCGAGCGCGGGGTCGAGGCTTCGGAGCTTGTCCCGCACGCCCTCTGGATCGCACAGGTCGGCGGGCGCGGGGACGGCGTGGATCGCCGCCTGCGTCCGTCCGAAGGCGGCGGCGAGCCGGAGGACCCTCCAGGGGCGCTGTCGCAGCGCGTCGAGAAGGGTCACGCCCTCGACCCAGGACAGGACGAGCGCCGGGAGATCGCGCCAGAGGCCGGCCGTCTCGAGCTGCGGCGCCGGAATACCTGCGTCCGCGGCCGCGCGGAGGGCGATCTCCTCACGTCGCGCGGCGAAGGCCTGTTCGGGCGAGCGGTACACGCGCAGCGCGCGCCATCGACCGTCCGCCGCCTGAAAGCGGAACAGGGCAGTGTCCCAGCCGCCGGACACCGGCGCGGGGACGGACGCGGGCGCGATCCCCAGCGCTTCCAGAACGGCGAGCGGGTCGATGTCGGTGACGATCGCGGTCATCGGCGGGCGGCGTCGGACGTCGGCATCGCGCCAACCCTACCACAGAGATACCGCACGGGGCGCAGCCCGCCGCCGGACGTGCTACCCTGTGCCCACGTCCGATGGAGGCTTCTGCGTTCTACCGCCGTCCCGGCCTGGTGACCCGCTGGATGAACCGCGCGCTCGCGTGGGTCGCGTCGCTGGGCCTCACGCCTTCGGACACCGTGGCCGTCGAGACGCGCGGACGCAGGACCGGGAGGCCGCGCGTGACCCCGGTGACGTGGGTGGAGCTGGAAGGGCGGCGCTACCTGGTCTCGCCGCGGGGCGAGTCCGAATGGGTGCGCAACGTGCGCGCGGCCGGAGGCGAAGCCGTCATCCGACGTCGTGGGAGGCGTCCCGTGCGGCTGGAGGAGGTCGCGCCGGATCGGCGAGCGCAGATCCTTCAGGCGTATCTCCGGAAGACCAGGCTCGCGACGCGGCAGCACTTCGGCGTCGACCCCGAGGCGCCGCTCGAGGAGTTCGAACGCATCGCCGCCCGGCATCCGGTCTTCCTCATCGTGGAAACATAACCTCCCAACCGTCAATGTCGCGCTAACGTGGCGCCGGAGTCGCCCGGGGCCGGCGCAGGCGTCGGACGGACGGCGGGCGTGGGCGTGGGTAGCGGGGGCCAGGCGCCCTTCCCGTCGATCCACCAGGACACGACCCCCGCGGACGCGTCGTCGACGAGCGTGCCCGCGAAGGCTCCATCGCGGCGCACGATCCAGAGTTCGTGTTCGGACCCCGGCCTGGAGTGCCAGAGCAGGAGCCACTCGCCGTCGGGCGACCATGACGCGACATCGAGCCAGCCGGAGCGGCCGATATCGAAGTCGGCGATCTCGCTGCGGACGCCCCGACGGATGATGAACACGCGGCCGTCAGGGTCGACCACCGCGCGGTCGCCCTCGGGGGATTCGGCCAGCCGGTAGGGGTACCGGAAGGGCTGCTCGGCGTCGAGGACGCCCGCCGGGCGCGTGGCTCTGGTCTCGACGTCGACGGCCGTCAGGGACACGTCCGGGCCGAACCCCTCGCCGAACACCACGGTGCGCGCGTCGAGCCACGAGACGACGAACGGCGGGCCGCCGATGCAGTACAGCTCCTCACGGGATGTCCCGGCGGCGTCGATGAGCACGATGCAGTGCTGCGCATTGACGTACGCGATGCGTCCGGGAATCTCCGGGTTCGGGTGAGCCTGCAAGGACGGGGGAGAGGCGCCTCGCTCGCCGAACCGCAAGATGAGGAGGACCAGCGCAGCGACAACGGCGAGGCCAGCGACGACGCCCGCGACGTAGAGCCGTTGCCTCACGCCGGCGTGTGTTGCCATGGCCGCAGCCTCGACAGCAGCATCACTGCGCCGATGAGCAACACGCCCAGGAACATCAGCGCGAGGGCGGCGAGCGTGGGGTCTTCGAGCCGGCGCAACACCAGCGCGATGAGCCCGACGAAGAAGACGCCGACGCCGGCCGCGATGTAGATGAAGGTCGGCCGGTTGATCCCCAGGACGACGAGTCCTGCGCCGACGGCGGGGGCGACGAGCTCCGCCCACAGGCGCTCGGTCTCGTCGGTGTTGAGGAACAGCGCGCCCGCCGCCAGGACGGCCGCGGCCGCGATCCTGGACGTGAGCTGGGGGCGGAGCAGCCCGAGCTCCGCGAGGCCGACGCTCGCAGCGCCGAACAGTACGACGGTCAAGCCTGCGGCCGGCACGCTGAACTCGCCCTCTTCCGGAAGCGCGCCCAGCGATATCCCGAGTTGCAGAAGGAGGGCCTCCAGGACCAGCACCTGCGGGTGTGATGGTTCGAGCGCCCACAGCGCTGCGGCGATGAGGCTCCCCGCCACGCCGGCGGCGATGGCGATGTCGCCCTCCGGCCACCCCGCTTCGAGGCCTATGGCCGCCACAGTCAACGCGGTGAGCGCGACCGCAGCGGCCCAGAGCACCGCGCCGCCCCGGCGGAGCTCAGGCGCCGCCGAGGAGCGCAGAGCCTGGCCCGCGGCCAGCGCGAGGACAGCGGGAACCGCTGGTACGGCGATGTGCGCCCACGGCGCGAGGCGCTCCCAGTTCGCAGCCACCAGCACGATGACGCCGACAGCGCCGATGGCGAGACCGAGGTAGATCAGCGCCTCGACGATGGTCGGACGTTCGCCCGCCGGCGCGGCGCGGGACGCCTCGTAGTTCCGGATGCGCTCGGCGGTGGCGGCGTCGAGCACGCCGGCGTCCAACCACCGCTGGAGATGATCCTGGACGGAGCTCATGCGCGCATGATAGGGCCGCCCGCGTGGGGCGGGAAGATGCCGCGGCGCTTCGGGGGCTCGGTTCACAGGCAGGAGGCTTCGCGGCGAAGCGCTAGAACGAGAGGCGCCCGGTACGGGCCGGGCGCGAACGTGGTCGAAAATGGCGACCCCGAAGGGATTCGAACCCTCGATCTCCACCGTGACAGGGTGGCATGTTAGACCGCTACACCACGGGGCCGCGATGCGGTTGTGGACCTGCCGTTACTGCAGGCTGGCCCGAACCTGCGCGAGCGGCTCGGGCCAGCTTCATTCTAGGAAGACCCCCCTCCCCTGTCAAGAACGATCGTGGCCGAAAGCGCGTTCGCGAGGCGCCTCGCCCCGCCTTTTGCCCTGGCGGTCGATTTGTTACCGTTTTCGCTGTCGGTGTCGCCAGTGAGAGGCGGGAAGCGTTCGCTGTCCCGCCGTTCGCATCCTTTCCGGAGGATTCGACGTGACCGAAGAGCCGCGACCGAACGTCGATCTCGACAAGATCGTCTCCCTCTGCAAGCGCAGGGGCTTCATCTTCCAGAGCAGCGAGATCTACGGCGGCCTCGGAGGCGCGTGGGACTACGGTCCTCTCGGCGTCGAACTCAAGAACAACATCAAGCGGGCATGGTGGAAGGCCAACGTCCAGGAACGGGACGACATGGTCGGCCTCGACGCCGCCATCCTCATGCACCCGACGGTGTGGAAGGCCAGCGGCCACGTCGACACCTTCTCCGACCCTATGGTGGACTGCAAGCAGTGCAAGGGCCGCTTCCGCGCCGACGAGGTCGAAGGCGACGTCTGTCCCACCTGCGGCGCGCGCGGGCAGTTCACCGAGGCGCGGATGTTCAACCTGATGTTCAAGACGTACGTCGGGCCCGTCGAGGAAGAGGCGGCGCTGGTGTACCTGCGTCCGGAGACCGCGCAGGCCATCTTTGTGAACTTCGACAACATTCTGACCACGACCCGGCGGAAGCTGCCCTTCGGCGTCGCCCAGATCGGCAAGGCGTTCCGGAACGAAATCACGCCGAAGAACTTCATCTTCCGCGTGCGCGAATTCGAGCAGATGGAGATCGAGTACTTCTGCCGGCCCGAAGACGCCGAGCGCATCCACCGGGAGTGGCTCGACACGCGGCTGCAGTGGTACATCGACCTCGGCATTCGCCCCGACCGGATCCGGCTGCGGCAGCAGACGCCCGAGGAGCTCGCCCACTATGCGGCGGCGACCTACGACGTCGAGTACCTGTTCCCCATGGGCTGGATGGAGATCGAGGGCATCGCCAACCGACGCGACTTCGATCTGCGCCAGCACGCGCAGTTCAGCGGCCGCGATCTGACGTACTTCGACGAGGAGCGGGGCGAACACATCGTCCCCTACGTTATCGAGCCGTCGGCCGGGGTCGACCGGCCGCTGCTGGCGTTCCTGGTCGACGCCTACGACGAAGAGGAGGTGCGCGGGGAAACGCGCGTGGTGCTCCGGTTGGACCGGCGGCTCGCGCCGGTGAAGGTCGCAGTGCTGCCCCTGAGCCGGAACGAGAAGCTCGTGCCGACGGCGCGCCGCGTCTGGGACCTGCTGCGAACCCACTGGATGACGATGTACGACGACGCGCAGAGCATCGGGCGCCGGTACCGGCGTCAGGACGAGATCGGCACCCCGTACTGCGTCACCATCGATTTCGAGACGGTGGAGAACGACGACGCCGTCACCATTCGCGAGCGGGACTCGATGGAGCAGGTGCGCGTGCCCATCAGCGGGCTGGTGGAGGCCCTGAAGGAGCGGCTGCCCGTCTGCGGCGCGTGACGGCGGCAGGCCCCACGAACGAACGGCAGGCCCATCGGAGGACGGGCCTGCCGGGCATCTCGCGACGGTTCGGGCCTATTGCGGGACCAGCTCGTTGACCTTCCGGCGGGCGGCTTCCTTGTCCTTGTACCAGAGCGCGTTGATCTCGATGTACGGCTTCAGGTTCTCAGGCACGTCGTCCTCGGCGTAGATGGCGCTCACCGGACACGCCGGCTCGCAGGCGCCGCAG
>DATLZC010000121.1:0-8312 GCA_035574215.1 Dehalococcoidia bacterium
CGCACCACACATCACAGCGGAGGAGAAGGGAAGCATGGCCAAACAGCTTCTATTCGACGAGCAGGCGCGCCACGCGCTCAAGGAAGGGATCGACGCGCTGGCCGATGCCGTCAAGATCACGCTGGGCCCCAAGGGCCGCAACGTCGTCCTCGACAAGAAGTTCGGCGCTCCCACCATCACCAACGACGGCGTCACCATCGCCAAAGAGATCGAGATCGAGGACCCGTTCGTGAACATCGGGGCGCAGCTCGCCAAGGAGATCGCCTCGAAGACCAACGACATCGCCGGTGACGGCACGACGACCGCCACGGTGCTGGGCCAGGCCATCGTGCACGAGGGCCTGAAGAACGTGGCCGCGGGCGCGAACCCGATGGCCCTCAAGCGGGGCATCGAGAAGGCGGCCGAGACCGTCATCGAGGCCCTCAAGAACATGGCGGTGCCCGTGACCACGCGGGAGCAGATGGCCCAGGTCGCCGCCATCTCCGCCGCCGACGAGACCATCGGTAACCTCATCGGCGAGGTGATGGAGAAGGTCGGCAAGGACGGCGTCATCACCGTCGA
This sequence comes from Dehalococcoidia bacterium, assembly GCA_035574215.1. GTDB lineage: Bacteria > Chloroflexota > Dehalococcoidia > DSTF01 > JACRBR01 > DATLZC01. The sequence continues at coordinate 562 of DATLZC010000121.1, forward strand.
AGAGTCCAAGAGCATCGCCACCGAGGTCGAGTACGTCGAAGGCATGGCCTTCGACCGCGGGTACATCAGCCCGTACTTCGTGACCAACAGCGAGAAGATGGAGGCGGAGATCGAGGATCCCTACATCCTCGTGACCGACAAGAAGCTCTCCTCCGTCAACGACATCCTGCCGTTGCTGGAGCGGCTGCTCCAGGTGTCGAAGAACCTCCTTATCATCTGCGACGACTGCGAGGGCGAGGCGCTGGCGACGCTCGCGGTCAACAAGCTCCGCGGGACGCTGAACGTCGCCGCGGTCAAGGCCCCGGGCTTCGGTGACCGGCGCAAGGACAACCTGGGAGACATCGCCGTGCTCACCGGCGCCCAGGTCATCAGCGAGGAGCTGGGCCGCAAGCTCGACTCCGTCCAGGTCGAGGACCTCGGCCGCGCCCGCAAGGTCATCGTCAGCAAGGAGGAGACGACCATCGTCGAGGGCAAGGGCGACCCCAAGGCCATCCAGGCGCGCATCGCCCAGATCAAGAGCGCCCTCGAGACCACCACGTCGGACTGGGACCGCGAGAAGCTGCAGGAGCGCCTCGGCAAGCTGGCCGGCAGCGTCGCCGTGATCAAGGTCGGCGCCGCCACCGAAGTCGAGCTCAAGGAGAAGAAGCACCGCGTCGAGGACGCGCTCTCCGCGACCCGCGCGGCCGTCGAGGAGGGCATCGTGTCCGGCGGCGGCGTGGCGCTGATCAACGCCCAGCCCGCGCTCGACAAGCTGAAGCTGGAGGGCGATGAGCAGACCGGCGTGAACATCCTGCGGCGCGCGCTCGAGGAGCCGCTCCGCCGCATCGCCATCAACGCCGGCAAGGACGGCTCGGTGATCGTCCAGCGGGTCAAGGAGCTCAAAGTCGGCGAGGGCTACGACGCCCTGCGCGACGAGTTCGGGGACATGCAGAAGAAAGGCATCATCGACCCGCTCAAGGTGACCCGCGCGGCCCTCGAGAACGCCGTAAGCATCGCCGGCATGGTCCTCACGACCAACTGCCTGGTCACCGACATCCCGGAGAAGAAGGAGGGGGCCTCCTCCTCGCCGCCCATGTACTAAACGTGGGCGGCACCGCGGCCGGCGTCGCAGCAGGGGGTGAGATGGATGGCGACGGAGAACGGCGTGCTCATCAACACCGCGGAGGTGAAGCAGGTCGTGGCGAACGCCGACGTGTTCGCCGTGGGGTTCCCCCTGTTCCCAGAACGCCTGCTGGTGGACACCCGGTCCGACGCGACGACCCCTCCCATGGCCCGCCTCGTGGAGCCGGTGTCGTCGGTGCAGGAGCGCTTCTTCTGGCTCGGCCAGCACCGGCCCTCCCTCGGGATGCCGCAGCGATTCATGTTCTTCTTCTGGCCCCACAGCGTCGCCTTCCTCGAGGAGAGCGGCGTCTGGAACGCCATCCGCCAGCGCCTGCTGGCCAGCGATGCGGGCCGGGCCGCCGTCGAGGAGCTGGACCGCGCGCTCGAGGAGCTGAAGGCCAAAGAGCGGGACATGTACATCGGCGCCATCCGCGGGGACGAGCGCCACAGAACCATCTGGGCCGCGCGCTGAGCGCAGCACGCGCACGGAGCGAACGACGCCGGGCTCACCCGGAGCCCGGCGTTTCGTCTTCGCGGCGCGGCCGGGGCTAGCCGGGCGGACGGCCGTGTGGTGTAATAGCTGAACGGCATTCAGTGGAGCCGTCACGGCATTCGGTGGAGCCGCCATGAACGATCGTCCCGATCTGCCGCCCCTGCGAGCGAAGCCCCCGCGCAACCGCGTGCGCCGCTTCACCAACGTCGGCCGGATGCTCGCGGGCGTCTTCATCGGGTACAAGCTCATCTCCCTCCGCGAACGCTGGAAGGGGAAGGAGTGGGCCGAGGCCCGGCGCCGCGAGCATCACCTCCGGAGCGCGCGGAGGTTCTACGCCACCGCCGTGAGGCTCCAGGGGCTGCTCATCAAGACGGGGCAGTTTCTCGGGACGCGGCCCGACCTCGTGCCCGACGAATACGTGGAGGTGCTCTCCCGCCTCCAGGATCAGGTCCCGCCGGAGCCCTTCCCCGTCATCCGGCGCACCGTCGAGCGCGAGCTCGGCCGGCCCCTGAGCGACGTCTTCGCCGACTTCGACGAGACGCCCATCGCGTCCGCGTCCCTGGCGCAGGTGCACCGGGCCCGGCTCCGCGACGGACGCGACGCCGCCGTCAAGGTGCAGTACCCCGGCATCGACCGCGTGGTCCACATCGACCTGCGGAACCTGCGGTTCTTCGTGGGCCTCCTGAGCCGGCTCGACCGGACGATGGACTACCGGGTGGTGGCGGAGGAGATGAGCCGCCAGGTGCCCCTCGAGCTCGATTTCGTGGCGGAGGGACGCAACGCCGAGCGCGTCCGCCAGAACTTCGCGGACCATCCCCAGATCGTGGTGCCCGAGATCTACTGGGAGTACACGACGCGCCGCGTGCTCACCATGGAGTACATCGAGGGCGTGAAGGTGACGGACATCCCCGCCCTCGAGGCCATGGGCGTCGACAAGCGGGAGGTGGCGCGGCTGCTCGTGGAGTCGTACCTCACGCAGATGCTGCGCCACGGCTTCTTCCACGCGGACCCGCACCCTGGGAACCTCATCATCCAGCCCGGCCCGCGGGTGGCGTTCGTCGACTTCGGGATGGCGAAGGAGCTGCCGCCCTCGTTCCGCGAGCTCTTCGTGCGCTTCAACCGCGCGATGGTGGCGGCGGACCATCAGGCCATGGGGCAGGCGTTCCGCGACATGGGCTTCCGCATGAAGCGGGACGACCAGGAGTCGTACGCCGCGCTGAGCAACGCCTACATCGGGAACATCGTGCGGAAGACGGGCGACCGCGGTTACGCGGACCAGGAGCTGCTGCGCGAGTCGTTCCTCGAGGTGATGGCGCTGCTGAAGCGCAACCCGCTGGTGGCGATGCCGAGCGAGCTCCTGCTGGTGGGACGAGTCACCGGCCTGCTCAACGGCCTGGGCAAGATCCTCGACTCGCGCGTCAACCTGCTCGAAGCCATCGGCCGCTTCGTGTCGGAGGACGCTCTCAGCGGTCAGCAGTCAGCCGTCAGCGGTTAGCCGTCAGCTCTCAGCGGTCAGCAGTCAGCTATCAGCGGTCAGCGGTCAGCGGTCAGCGCGTAGCGGTCAACCGGTGAAGGCTGGCGCGTGGGGGCCGGGAAAGGCGCTGCGGCCATGCTGGGCCCGCGCGGTTCATGCTGAGGCCGACCTGGGGGCGTTGGGGTCATGCTGAGGCCGGCCGAAGGGCGGCCGAAGCATCTCTTCTCCCATGCGCCCATCGCTTCCCCCTTAACAGCGGGTCCGCGCATGAGCCGGCCGCCCTTCATCGAGGCGCGGCGCCGGCGGCGGTTCGGGGATGACCACGCGCGTGGTCCGTGGATGGGTTTCGCCAGATGAGTGGGCGAGGGATGCTTCGGGCCCGCCGCTGGCGGGCCCCCAGCATGACAGAAGCCGACCGACGGCTGACCGCTGAAAGCTGAAAGCTGACGGCTGAAAGCTGAAAGCTGACGGCTGAAAGCTGAAAGCTGACGGCTGAAAGCTGAAAGCTGACGGCTGAAAGCTGACGGCTGACCGCTGACCGCCGCCCCTACCCCTTCCGCAGGGCGTTCGTGTACAGCGCGCCCACCAGGTTCAGCAGCAGGAGGAGCCCGACCCCTCCGGGGCCGAGCCAGCGTTCCACCGCGAGGTACACGACCATGAAGGCGAGGAGGTAGTCCCAGCGGACGCGCTTGAGGAAGGGCTGCGGCGCTTGCTGTTCCGTCGTCATCCGATGTCGCTCTTTCGCCATCGCAGTATGTATCGGCAGGCAGGGGGCGAACAAGAGCCCCGGGGCATGGACGGACGGCCCGAACCGTGAGAGGCTGGACGGCAGGGCGGCGCCGCGGGCGCCGCGCGGGACGTCCCCCGGGCGGCCGTGGTCAGAGGTTGGTGACAGGCGGACGTTATGGTAAATCGCGCGCCGGCGGCCGCAGACTGTAACGCTCGCACGCGGCCGAGCGTTCAATGCGTGATGAGATCGCCGACGCGAAGCGAAGGAGCCGGGTCGGCTCCACGTAAAGAATTCGGGAGCGGTCGCTGTTCACCGGCCCGTCACGTTGACGGGCGGCGAACGCGGGCCGTATGATATCGAGACCTCCCCGGCAGGCGGCCGGCTGGTGGCGCCGCCTGCCGCACACAGACCGTGAGGCGCGTCGGCTCGGGGGAGGCGCCCTCGCGGCGACGCCAGGGTCCACCCCCTGACGACGATGGACGCCGTCGAGGAATCCGCCAGAGGAGGGACGATGAGGAGCGGGCGGCGGTGAGCGATCTTCGACGGAAGGGCCCGGCCGGGGCCTCTCCCGCGCCGCTCCGCTCGCCCGCTGAGCCCCCAGCGTAACCGAATAGACAACCCCCGGGCCGGACGTCAGGTTCGCGGCCGAGGCGTCCGGTCCCGGGGCCGACACAGGAACGGGGGTCGCCGTCCCTGCGCCGTTCTCAGTATATCGCCGGAACGACGCACGCGCCGCGCGCCCCCGTGACACCAGCGCGGCGCGTTCGCTTTCGAGGCGGGCCGCCGCCCGAAGGGAGGTGAGATCCCGCAGGGAGGACCGTAACGACGCGAACGACCCCGTGGCGGGCCGGCCCGCAACGATGCGATGGGCTGCCGCGACCGGGGGGAAGCTGGCAGACCCGCCGTGCGGCGGGAAGCCCGGGGCGGAACCGGACGGCCGCCGCGGGTGACGCAACCACCTCAAAGGAGGAAGATGTGACGTTCATCAACGACATCCTGACGAAGGTCTGGCTCGGCCTGAAGAGCCTGAAGGACGAGCGCGGCCAGGACCTGATCGAGTACGCCCTGCTCGGCGGCCTCATCGCGGCGGCGATCCTGTTGGTAACCTCGTTCTTCACCGGTGCCATCCAGAGCATGGCCCAGGGGATCGGCAACTGTATCGACTTCAGCGACAACACACTTTGCGACCCGGATCCCTTCTAGGATTCGGTTCGGGCCGCCGGCCGGGCCCGGCCGGCGGCCCCACCCCGCCCGTACGGGAGGAGCTGACGACGTGAGGGGAACCGTTCCGCAAACTTGGAGACGCGCCGACCGCGGGCAAACCTTGCTTGAATTCGCTGCCATCGCGCCGCTGATCTTCCTGTTTCTCTTCGTCATCGTCGATTTCGGCATCGCGCTGGACCGGCGCATCACCCTGCAGCACGCCGTCCGCGAGGGCGCCCGTTATGCCGCTGTCACCGCGGACCCGAACCAGGTCGTGACTACCACCTTCGCCCAGAGTCAAGGCGTTCTCGACAGCCCGGCCAAGGTTATCGTGTGCTACGAGGACAGGAACGGCAACATGACCGTGGGCGACGTTGGGGACGCTGTCCGGGTCAAGGCGAGCTTCGACTACGACTTTCCAATCTTCTCGGGTTTCTTCTCCATCTTCGGGGGAGACCCCGTGACCATCGACATGAGCCCGTCGGCCACGGGCCGGCTCGAGCTCAGCGTTCCGGGAGCGACCGCATGTCCGTGATCCGAGGGCTACCCCGCCGTCTCGCCCGACAGCGCGGACAGGTCATCATCCTGTTCGTGGGCATCTTCACCGTCATCGCCGTCATCGGGGCGATCACGGTGGACTTCGGGCTCTGGTTCAGCGAGCGCCGCGGCGCCCAGAAGGACGCCGACCTGGCCGCCCTGGCCGGAGCCTGGGAGCTTCTGAAGGAGGGCGCGACCGAGACCGACGCCGTCCTCGCGGCGCAGGAATGGCTCGACCAGAACAACCAGCAGGGGAACGCGTCGTTCGCGCGGGATGTGCGGGTGGACAGCAGTTGTTTCGCCGGCGACCCCAACGAGGCCGACCCGAACCGGCTCGACTCGGTGACCGTCGATGTCGACCACGAGTCGCGATCGCTCTTCGCATCCATCTTCGAGCTGGCGGCGCCGGGTATCGGGGCGCACGCGCGGGCCTGCGCGGGCGCGGCCCTCACTTTCACGCCTGGGATCACGGAAGCGGTCCCGTTCGAGATCGATGTCGAGACCTCGCCCTGCTTCACGCCGGGTGGATCGCCCATCTTCACGAAGCTGTGCGGCATCGAATACGGGGCGCAGGGCGGGCCCGCCGCCCGGGGCCTGCTGGACCTCGAGGCGCCCGAAGGCTTTTGCAGTGACACGCAGGGGGGCGCCAACAACGCCGACGACGTCATCGCGAATGGCGTCGCCGCGACCTGCAACATCAACAGCACGGGCGTTTGTGATCCGGACCGCGGCGGGCCATGGAAGGACTGCGTGTCGGTGCAGTCCGGGAATCCGCAGAAGGTGGTGCAGGGTACCCACCGGCGCATCCTCCGGGAGCAGCGGGGTGGCGTCTGCGACCCGGACAACGACGGCATCCACCAGTTCGAGGACGTCGTGACGCTGGTGGACGACACCGGCGACCCGCTGACGAGCAAGTACCAGCCCAAAGACTGCGACCCCACGGCCGATGGCGTTCAGCCCAGCCCGCGCATCGTCACCATCATCGTGCTCGAGGACAAGCCGGGCGGGAATTCGGCTATCGGGCGTCCCATTTACGCATTCGCCGGGTTTTACCTGGCGGGCTGTGCCTCGGAGATGTTCGACGACATCACCGATCCCGCTGACCCGCGGATCGACCGGAAGTGCACGCCCGGCCCCGGCGGCAGCGGCCCTTCGGGGCACGTCGTCGTGTACGGCCGCTTCGTGAATCTCATTACTGCGGGCACGGGAGTGACGACGCCCAACACTTCGACGACCCTCTGGGGCATCTCGCTGGTGGAATGAGGAAGGAACGCGACCGTGATGGCTCGCCCCGCCTGCTGCGACGCCTCCGCCGTGACGCCGGTCAGGCGATCCTGCTCTTTGTGGGAGGCTTCACCTTGATCGTCGTCGCGGGGGCCATCGTGGTCGACTTCGGGCTCTGGTTCAGCGAGCGCCGCGGCGCCCAGAAGGACGCCGACCTGTCCGCCCTGGCCGGAGCGCTCCAGCTCGTCTCCGACGTCGACTACAACGACCCGCTGAACCCGGCGGTGGTGCCGGCGGCGGAAGCGGCGGCCCTCGACTGGGCGGCGGCGAACGGCGTCGACCCCTCGGACGTGCTCAACCTCACCGTGAGCTCCGACTGCTTCAGCGCCGACGACGGCGTGTACGACAGCGTGCGCCTGGACGTGGACCGCGACTCGCGGTCGCTCTTCGCGAGCATCTTCGGGCTGCTGGCGCCGGACATCGGCGCGCACGCGCGGGCGTGCATGGGCTCGCCCTACGAGGGCACGGGGATGCTCCCTATCGGCGTGCAGGTCGTGGGGCAGGACAGCGACTGCTTCCAGAACAACGACGACGACCCGGAGGAGGAGCCGCTGTTCGGCGTCGAGTGCAAGCTGGGGTTCGGCGCCGGCACGACGACGTCGGGCGAAGGCGGGCTCCTGCGGCTCTACAACGACGCCAGCCTCGATTGCAGCTCGCCCAACACCGGCGGCGGCAACACCGTCACGGACGAGATCGCGTCGGGCGGGGCGAACACCACGTGCTACGTGGCGCCGCCGGGGACGACGGCGGAGGACTGCGTCGACGGCGTGAACTTCTGCGTCTGGCCGAAGACGCAGCCCGGCGGGACGAATCCGGTGCAGAAGGCGCTCCAGGATCTGCTGAGCGGCGACGGGGCGTGCGACGCCATCTTCGGCGACGAGCTGGGCACGGCCAACGGCCGCGACGACTTCCTCGAGGTGGTCAAGCCG
>DATLZC010000122.1:0-4489 GCA_035574215.1 Dehalococcoidia bacterium
CGTCGCCCTCGCCGCCCAGCGGTTCGGCCGTCTCGACATCGTCGTCAACAACGCCGGCGGGCCGCCCGTCGGACGCTTCGAGGACCACGACGACGACGCCTGGCGCCGCGCCCTCGACCAGAACTTCCTCAGCGTCGTCCGGGTCGTCCGCGAGGCGCTCCCGCATCTGCGCGCCGCCGGCGGCGGACGCGTCATCAACATCCTCTCGTGGGCCGTCAAGCAGCCGCTCGACGGCCTCATCCTGTCCAACGCCGCCCGCCTCGCCGTGGTCGGCCTCGCCAAGACACTGTCCCGCGAGCTCGGGCCCGACCGCATCACCGTGAACAACGTCTGTCCGGGCTCGACCCTGACCGACCGCTTCCGTCAGCTCGCCGAGATCCGGGCGCGGGCGGCCCATCGCAGCGTCAGCGCCATCTTCGAGGAGGAGGCGCAGCGTGTCCCCCTGGGCCGTCTCGCCGAACCCGAGGACATCGCCGCTCTCGTGGTGTTCCTGGCGTCGGAGCCCGCCCGGCACATCACCGGCACGACCATCCAGGTCGACGGCGGGCAGACGGCGTCGTCGCTCTGACCGCTTCCCGCGCTTGCCCCGCTCCGCCCGGCGCGGCTACGCTTCCGCCATCGCGAGGCCGGAGCATCTCTTCGCCCGATGCGGCACGAGGCCTGGGGCGACCGCCTCCACGGGCGCACGGGAGGCGCGGGCTGTCATGGGACGCGTTCGGGTAGGGAGAGGAGATGCTTCGTCGGCCTGCGGCATCCTCAGCATGACTGGACGCCGGCCACGCCGAAGCGTGACGTCCCCCTGATGAAGGGCAGGCTTCAGCCTGCTCGGGTGAACCCATGACCCGCCGGCCACGCTGAAGCGTGGCCTTCATAGGAAGGGGAAGGGCGCGCTCCGCCGCGTCCGGGGCGCACCCCTGGAGCGGGGCCAGCTGCGCTTCGGCCTCAGCATGACCCTGAACCCCGCGGACGCCCGGCCCACCGGCCATGGGGCGACGGCCACCCTGAAGGGTGCCGGTCGTTCCATCCACGCCTGCATGCGCGGGGCGTCCTCGGGCTCGATGGCCCGGAGACGCACGAGTCGTCCTTCGACCACCGGGAGGTCACCCGCTTTCTCGCGAGCGGCGTGTATCCCATCTCCCTGGCGTGCTGCGGGAAGAATGGGGGCCCGCGCCCGTCTCGAGCTCGACACGCCTGCTCGAGACCGCTCATCGCGATTCATACGAGGTTCATGGCGAGGAAGATCAGGTCGTGGGGCTCGCCGTCGGGCCCGCGCAGATGCGCCGGAATCTCGCCCACCCGTTCGAAGCCCGCCTGTTGGACCACCTCGAGCGCCGGCTGCTCGACCCCCGACACGATCTCGACGTACAGCCGCTCCAGTCCCATCTCCGCGGCCAGCGCCACCAGCTCGCCGATGAGCAGCAGGCCGAGACCTCGCCGCCGGTACTGCGGGTGCACCACGACCCGGATTTCCCCCAGATGGCTACGCGCGCCGTGGAACCGCCGGTGCAGGGTGGCGTCAGCGATGATGCGTCCGTCGTGGACCGCCACGAGCGGCAGGACCCGCCGGTAGTCCAGCTCCTTCACCCACCGGTCGATGACGGCCGGGTCCGCCACGTCCTCCTTGAGCCAGTACCGGTCTTCCTCCGGTAGCTCGGCGAAGAACGCCGCGAGCTTCGGGCCGTCGTCCTCGCGCAACGGCCGCACGACGACGACAGTGCCGTCGTCGAGGGGCACCTCCTTGGGGAACTCCGTGAGGACGGGCGCGACCATGCCCCTGAGGATACCAGCCCCGGCGGCGCGGGGGGAGCCGGCGCAGCGGCGAGCGCTCGGAATTTCGGATTTCGCAGGCGCGCGGCGCCCTGGCCGCCGAATGCCGCACAGACGCTTGACACTGTCAAGCGGCGGCGGTACTCTGTGCATGTCATCACAATCGTGCGACGTCGCCCGGGCGGTCTCGGCCTGTCGGCCGCGGCCGGCGGGCGCATCGTGCGAGCGGGAACCGCCTGGAGCGGGAGCAGGGACGCCCGGGGCGCCGGGTCCCGATGCGCGCCGCGGCGCGTGATGCGCCGGCCCGACCCGACTTCCGACGCGGCAGAGAGGGCCCTGGGTTCGTATCTCCGAAGCCTGCCCGCAGGTGGGCGTGGGCGTGAGCCCCTGGAAGGACGGTACCTGATGGACGCAACCCTTCCCCGAACGTGTCCGCGGTGTCGCGGCTCCATGATCCGGGAACGGGACTGGTACGGAACCTACAGCACCTGCCTCTGCTGTGGGTACGTCCACGAGGCGGTCACCACCCCGCCGATCGAACTCCTCGAAGAGGAGAACGGTCATCGCCGTCAGCGGCGACGTCAGCCGTCGCACGGCAAGCTCCGCCTCTAGTCGCTCGCTCCGGAATCCTCGAGTCGCCCACGGCAAACGCCCAGGGATGGGCGTTTCCTTTTCTCGCATCCATCGCCGGTAATGCTAAGATGGCGGCGCGACAGGAGGAAGCGCATCCATGACCGGTCAGACGCCCAACACTTTCTACGTCCGCCTCTCCCTCATGGTCCCCAAACGCGGCTGCGCCGAGCGCGTCTCGAAGATCACCGATGACCTCCTCGAGTACTTCTCGCAGCAGCCCGGGTACGTCCGCGGCTACAAGCTCACGACGTCCGACGGCTCCGGCGAGCTCGGACGCCTGACGGTCTGGACGTCGGAGCAGGAAGCCGACCGCGTCGCCACGAGCCAGCACGTTCTCGCCGTCCGCTCGGAGCTCATGCAGCTCATCGAGGAGGACTCCCACGTGGAACGGTCCTTCACCGCGTTCGACCCCCAACTGGCGAAGGCCGCCGCGTCGTGACCTCCATCAAGCGGACACAGAACCAGTTCGGACGCCAGTCCCGCCTGTACGCGTCGAGCCCGATTCACGCCGAAGGCGAAAGCCTGCGTGTGCTCATCGACTTCGCGGAGCCGCGCGCCGGGGAGCGCGCCGCCGACATCGGCGCGGGCGCCGGCTTCACCGCCGCCGCCATCGCCGCCCGCGGCGTCCGCGTCGTCGCCGTGGACCCCACGGCACCGATGCTGGAGCGCACGCGGGAGCTCGCGGCGCAGCGTGGGCTCGACATCGCCCTCGCGGTGGCGCAGGGTGAGGCCCTGCCGTTCGCCACGGGTTCGCTGGACCTCGTCGCCTGCCGGCTCGCCTGCCACCATTTCCTCGACCTGGCGGCGGCGCTGCGCGAGTTCCGCCGGGTCGTACGGGATGGCGGCCGCGTGGCCATCGCCGACACCGTGGCCCCCGAGGACCCCGAGCTGGACGCGTGGATGAACGACGTCGAGTTGCGCCGGGACCCCACGCACGTGCGCGACCGGCGGCCGTCGGAATGGCGGGCGCTGCTCCGGGAGGCGGGCTTCCGCATTGAGCGCGACTACACAGCGCGGAGCCCGCAGGAGTTCGACGTCTGGGTGCGCCGCGCGGGCACGCCGCCGGAGCGCATCCCAGGCTTGCGCCGCGACTTCGAACGCCCGCCCGCGGGCGCTGTCGAGGCCTTCGGAATCACCTACGAGGGCGACGTCATCCGGTGGGCGTGGGACAACTACGTGATCCTGGCCCGCCCGGCGTAGGCCGCCCGCCGGTCAGCTCACGCGCTCGAAGATGGTGGCGATGCCCTGCCCGCCCCCGATGCACAGGCTCACGAGCCCGTAGCGGCCGTTGCGCCGTTCGAGCTCGTACATCGTCTTCACCGTCAGGATCGCCCCGGTGGCGCCGATAGGATGGCCGAGCGCGATGGCGCCGCCGTTGGGGTTCGTCTTCTCGGGGTCGAGCCGCAGGGCGTTGCTGCACGCCGCCGCCACCGACGCGAACGCCTCGTTCAGTTCGATGACGTCCATCTGGTCGACCGTGAGTCCCGCCTTCTTCATCACCTTCTGGATGGCCGGGATGGGCCCGCTGCCCATGATGGACGGCTCGACGCCGTGCTCGGCGCGGGCCACCATCCGCAGGCGAGGCTTCACGCCCAGCTCCTCCGCCTTCTTGCGGGACATGACGACGACAGCCGCGGCGCCGTCGTTGATGCCGCTGGCGTTCCCAGCCGTCACCGAGCCACCCTCCTTGAAGGCAGGCTTGAGCGCGGCGAGCTTCTCGAGCGTCGTCTGCCTTGGGTGCTCGTCCGTATCCACGACGACGGTCTCGCGGCCGTTGCGCACCTCCACCGGCACGATCTCGTCCTTGAACCGCCCCTCGGCGATGGCGCGAGCGGCGCGCTCCTGGCTCCGCAGGGCGACTTCGTCCTGCTCCTCCCGGGAGATGCCGAACTTCTCGGCGAGATTCTCCGCCGTGATCCCCATCGGCACCTTGGAGAAGGGGTCGCCGAGGAGGTGCTGGATGCCGTCTTCGAGCACGCCGTGGTTCAGGCGATACCCGAAGCGCGCGTAACGGACGTAGTAGGGCTGCATGGACATGTTCTCGACGCCGCCGGCCACGACGACCTCGGCGTCGCCGCACTCGATCCAC
>DATLZC010000123.1:0-13945 GCA_035574215.1 Dehalococcoidia bacterium
GATGTTCTCGGTGATGTCGGCGTTTTCGTGGCGGGCCTTCGACGTCTGGCGGCGGCTCCAGCCCGAGCACCGGTTCGACATCGTCCACGACGTGCAGGTGCTGGGGTACGGCACCCTCGCGATCAAGGCGTCGGGGATGCCCGTGGTGTCGAACATCCACCATCCCCTGCAGATCGACCGGGCGAACCAGGTGCGGCAGGCGCCGACGTGGAAGCAACAGGTCCGAAAGATCCTCTTCTATCCCTTCTGGATGCAGGAGATCGTCGCCCGGCGCGTGGACCGCATCATCACGGGCTCGGGGCCGTCCGCCGAGTCGGTGTGCGAGGCGTTCCGCCTGCCGCGCGAACGCGTCCGGGTGATCCACGACGGCGTCGACACCGAGGTGTTCCGTCCGCTGGAGGTCCCCCGCCGGCCGCGCTCGCTGCTGTACGTCGGCAACTCCGACGACCGGAACAAGGGCGCCCGCTACCTGCTGGAGGCCATGGCCATCCTGAAGGCCCGCGGGTTCGACTGTCACCTCACGTTCGTCGACCGGCCCAACGCCGAGATGGCCCCCCGCATGGTCCGGGAGCTGGGGATCGAGGATCGGGTAACCTTCACAGGCCGCCTGAGCCTGGAGGACCTGGTTCTGGCGTACAACCGGGCGGAGCTCGTCGTGTCGCCGTCGCTGTACGAGGGCTTCGGCTTGCCCGCGGCGGAGGCGATGGCGTGCGGCACGCCTGTGATCGCGACGACGGCGGGAGCCTTCCCCGAGATCGTGGAGCACGGCGAGACCGGGCTACTGGTGCGGCCCGGGGACGCTGAGGCCGTGGCGAGCGCCATCGAAGCGCTCCTGTCGGACGAACCGCGGCGGCTGGCCATGGGCGCGGCCGGCCGCCGCCGGATCGCCGAGCGCTTCTCGTGGCGACAGACGGCGCTGCGCACCGCGGAACTGTACGAGGAGGTGGTGTCCGCCTCCAGGGGCCGGAAGAACTGAAGCTGCGGACGAGGGCTGCGGGGCCCACGCCCCTTTTGGCGACAAGTCGGGAAGACAGCCCGGGGCGAGCGAGCGGGAGGTGTTGACGTGAGCGGCCCCGAAGAGGAACGATACACGTACGCGGGGACCCGGAAGGGCGGTATCTAACATGGGGCTTGAACGGACGATCCACGCGGTGATTCATCCGGGGGAACAGTCGGGCTATGTCGCCGAATGCCCGCTGCTGCACGCCGTGACGCAAGGAGCCAGCCCCGATGAAGTCGCCAAGAACCTTCGCGAAGCCATCGCGCTGGCGCTGGAGGATGAAGACCTCTCGGAGATCGGTTTGGCGCCCAATCCCGTCGTGGTCGTGAGTTGCGAGCTGGAGCCGCTCGTTGCCTAAGAGGCTACGCCGCCTCTCAGGACGTGAATTTCCGCTAAGCGTCTCGGCCCCGATCGCGTCAAGTTCCGCTTTCGCTCCCCTAACACCGTCGCTACAATCGATTCCCGATGCTCATCTCCGTTATCGGCGGGAACGAGGCGCCGCCCGACCTCCTGGCGCTGGCCGAAGAGGTCGGACGTCTGCTGGCGCGCGAAGGCTGCACCGTCATCTGCGGCGGACGCTGGGGCATCATGGAGGCGGTCTGCCGGGGCGCCCGGGCTGAAGGAGGCCACACCATCGGCATCCTTCCCGCAGCCGACCGCTCCGACATGAACCCTTATGTCGAGTTCCCCATCGTCACCGGCATCGGCTTCGCCCGCAACCCTATCGTCGTGCTCTCCGGCGACGCCGTCATCGCCATCGGCGGCGCCTACGGCACCCTCTCCGAGATCGCTCACGCCCTCACCTTCGGCGTCCCCGTCATCGGCGTGCGCACGTGGCGCTTCTCGCGAGACGGACACGAGGACGACCGCATCGTGCGGGCGGAGACAGCGGAGGAGGCGGTGCGCCTGGCGCTCGAGGCCGCGCGCGCCCGCAGGCAGCGGGAGCGAGCCCGTGGCTGACGCCGAATCGCCCCGCGAGCGGTTGCGCCGGTATCTCGACGAGCTGCCCGAGGATCGGCTGGCGCTGGTGGCCGGCTGGGCCGGCTCGATGATGCGCATGGGCACGGGCCGCCCGGAGCGCCAGCCGGGTGACAGCCCGGGACCGCTCGCCGACCTCCTGCATATCCGCCACGTCTCGAGCGGGGAGGGCCGCGCCCTGTTCGAACTCGCCGTCGAGCCCGATTTGCTGAACCCCAACGGCGTGCTGCACGGCGGCGCCGTGTACACGATGGTGGACTACAGCATGGGCGCCGCCACCATGTCCGTCGTCGGCCCCGGCCAGTACTGCGCCACCATCGAAATCAAGATGAACTATCTGGCGTCGGTGCGCGGGGGCGTGCTGCGCTGCGACACCCATGTCGTCAAGAAGGGCCGCCACATCGTATTCCTGGCGTCCGAGGTCCGCGACGACGCCGGCCGGTTGGTGGCCACAGCGACGGGATCGTTCATGATCCTCTCGCCGGGAACGTAGCCGCGCCGGATCTGAAGGAGAAGGAGGCGCTCATCGTGCAGATCGCTCACGTCCACGCGCGCGAGATTCTGGACTCCCGGGGGAACCCCACGGTCGAGGTGGACGTGCGCCTCTCGAGCGGCGCCTTCGGGCGCGCGGCCGTGCCCTCGGGCGCGTCGACGGGCGCCCACGAAGCGGTCGAGCTCCGCGACGGCGACCCCAAGCGGTACGGCGGCAAGGGCGTGCTGAAGGCCGTCGATCACGTCAACAACGAGATCGCCCGGGCCATCGTCGGCATGCCGGCCCTCGATCAGGCGGGCGTCGACGAGCGGCTCATCGAGCTCGACGGCACGCCGGACAAGTCGCGTCTGGGCGCCAACACCATCCTCGGCGTCTCCCTCGCCGTCGCGCACGCGGCCGCGGCGGCCGAGCACGAGCCGCTGTACCGCTATCTCGGCGGCGCGGCCGCTCGGACCCTGCCCGTGCCCATGTTCAACATCCTCAACGGCGGCAAGCACGCGTCGGATTCCACGGACTTTCAGGAGTTCATGATCATGCCCGTGGGCGCGCCGACGTTCCGCGAGGCCCTGCGCTGGGCTGCGGAGACCTACCACGCGCTGGCGGCGGCCCTGAAGGCGCGCGGCCAGCCCACCAACGTCGGCGATGAGGGGGGCTTCGCCCCGTCGCTGTCCTCCAACGAGGCCGCGGTCGAGCTGCTCATCGAAGCCATCGAACGGGCCGGCTACCGCCCCGGCGAAGACATCGTTATCGCGCTCGACCCCGCGACCAGCGAGCTCTACGACGACGGGCGCTACCGGCTGGCGCGCGAGGCGCGCGACGTCACTGCCGAAGAACTGGCGTCGCTGTGGGAGACGTGGTGCCAGCGGTACCCCATCGTCAGCATCGAGGACGGGATGGCGGAGGACGACTGGGACGGCTGGAAGGAGCTCACCCGGAGGCTGGGGGCGCGCGTCCAGCTCGTGGGCGACGACCTGTACGTCACCAACGTCGAACGGCTCCGGCGCGGCATCGAGGAGGGGGCGTCCAACGCTATCCTCATCAAGCTGAACCAGATCGGCACGCTCACGGAGACGTTGCGCGCCATCGACCTCGCGAAGGCGGCCGGTTGGGCGGCCATCGTCTCTCACCGCTCGGGTGAAACCGAGGACACCACGATCGCGGACCTCGTGGTGGCCACGGGCGTCGGGCAGATCAAGACGGGCGCGCCGGCCCGCGGAGAGCGCACGGCCAAGTACAATCGCCTCCTGCGAATCGATGAGGAGCTCGGTGACACGGCCATCTACGCGGGTTGGAACGCCTTCCGCACGGGCGTGAGGCGCTGAACCGCTGGATCGCGCGCCCAGCGGCTCTACAATGGGACGCGATGACCGAAGAACGGCCCGGCCCCCTGCCTACGCCGCCACAACGGGTGTCGGCTATTCCCTTCCCCGCGCGGTACGAGCTGCCCGCGAAGCCGGCCGACGCCTCACCGCAGGTTCAGGACGCCTACCGGCAGATCCAGTTCTCGCTCGGCCCTGACCTGCGCCTCTTCGCAGAGGGCATGAACTTACAGCTCGCCATTCTCGCGGCTTCCTCGGGATCGCACTTCCGGACGCACCCCTACGCCGCGGTCGTGTCGCTCTGGTCGCGGACGTTCTCAGCGCTCGCCGACGCCCTGCTGCTGACGACGAGAGGGTCCTACGGTTCGGCGCTGCCCCTGGTGCGGACGGCGTGCGAGTGTCTCGCCGCCCAACGCCAGCTCTATGCGCAGGAGATGGACCTCTACCGCGAGTGGCTGCTCACCTCGCTCCGGCCCCACGAGGGGTTCAAGGCGTTCGAATTCGGTTTGGGCCACTACTTCGCGGGCGAAACCCTCGCGGCGGACGAGCGCTTGCGCTCGGTCTACCGCCCCGCGGCCGACCTGGCGCGGCCCAACTTCGGCGCGACGGCGCTCATCGCAGGCCCCGAATCGAACAACTTGCGCGTGGCCTACGCCTTCGACGACCACGCGTTCCATCTAGGCTGGGCCGAGATCGTCACCGGGTGGCTGCTGGCTCTGTGCGAGCGTCAGCTCCACACGGCCGTGCACGCCACCGACCTGTTCCACGTGCCTGCCGAGACGCACGAAGCGTATCGGACATTCGCCCGCAGGGTCGACGAGCGGCTGGCCGACCCTGCCCGCGCGCGCATCGAAGAGGTCGCCGAGGACAACTTCAAGCGCTACCTGGTCCACAATTTCCGCAGGACCCCCGGCGGAGCGCCGAAGAAGGTCTTGCTGTAGCGCCTCTAGGCTGCCTGTCCGTTCACCGATGGCAGAACCAACTCGGGTGACGAGGGGATGACGAGTCCCCGGCCGGTGATCCGCCACTTCCGGAGCATGCCGACGAAGTCGCGCACGAGATAGGGGTCGAACTGGAGCCCCGCGTTGGCCTCGATCTCTTGGAGCGCGCGCTCCTCGCCCTTCGACGACCGGTACGGGGTGTCCATGATCATCGACGAATAGGCGTCGACGATGGCCATCAGGCGGGCGTGGAACGGGATCTGCTTGCCCTTCAGGCCGCGCGGGTACCCCTGGCCGTCCCATCGTTCATGATGGTGCAGGACGGTGTCGAGCACTTCCTGCGGGAGCCACTTCGGACTCGTCCGCCACAGCTCCCAGTCTCGCAGGAGGTCGTAGCCGAACGAGACGTGGTTCCGCACCGCGAGCATCTCGGCCACGCTGAGGGAGCCGTGCTTCCCCAGAATGTGCTCGGGCACCGAGATCTTGCCGAGGTCGTAGAGCTGCCCGGCCAGCCACAGGGCGGACACCTGTTCACGCTTCAGGTCGAGGCGCGCGGCGAGCTCGGCCGCCAGCAACGCGGCCACGATCGCGTGCCGGCCGCTGTAGCGATCCTTGGCGTCGAGGTCGCGCTGCCAGCGCTCGATGAGGGTCTTGATGCGCTCCGACGTCTCGGCGTGCGGCCAGAGCGGCGCCAGCAGCGCATAAATCGTCGTCACGTCCGTCACCTCGAAGGGGCCGAGCGGACGCCGCCCGCCCGGCGATGTCGCATGCGCTCGCGTTCCCGAGTTGGTATCGGCGCTCGACGGCGCGGTCACTAGCCTTTCGTCGCCTATCGCATCGCGCGGGGGGCGTGGGTTAGAATGGTGGCGGAGGTGGTCATGACGACCCCCGAGGGGGCGCTTCCGCCGGGGGCGGAGCGGCAGGCCCCGGAACATGCGCGGGAAGTTCGCGTGGGTGACCAGCAGTGCCCGCGCTGCCGGAAGTGGTTCACCCTGAGCTACTGGACGGCAGGCGTTCTGGTGCAGGCTCGCTGTTTGAGCTGCGATCTCAAGTGGCCGCGACCCGACGTCGTCTGAGCTGCGCGGCCCAGGTCTTCGTTCTCCCCGGCGAGGCGCTCGCTACCGGCCGGACGGCTCTTCATCACCGCGCCGCATGGCCGAAGAATCTTCGTAGAACGGTGACGCGCGCCGCGCGTCGAACAGAGAATGATGGTGACGGTGGAACCTAACGAGAACGAATTCGAAGAAGAAGAACTGGAGCCTCTGGGCGCTCCCGCCGCGCTCATCGAGCGCGCCATCCGGGAGGAGAAGGAGGAGGGCGAGTTCGAGGAGTACACCGAGCTCCCCGACTCCGTGGAGCTGTACCTCAACGAGATCGCTCGCTACCGGCTGTTGAAGCCGGAAGAGGAGGTGCAGCTCGCCAAGCACGTCGAGAACGGCCAGACCCTCGAGCAGCTCAGTGAGGCGTGGCTCGAGGAGCGCCGCTCGACCCCGTCGAACGAAGAGCTCGCCTTCGCGCTCGTCCGGCGCATCGTCGAAGGGCTGCGCATGGTCCGCGACGCCGACGTGCTCGAAGGGTTCCCGAAGGAGGGCTCCTTCGCCGAGCAGTTCGACTTCGCGGGGCTGCGTTCCTTCGTCGAAGCCGCCATCGACGAGGACAAGGAGCGCGAGATCGCCCGCGTATCGAACCGCACGGTGGACGAAGTCCGCCCTGTGCTCATCGCGATTTCCGTCGGGCACCGGATCTTCAACACCGACGACCTGCCGGCCTTCCAGCAGGTCGCTGAGCTGTGCGCCCAAGGGGTCGAGCCGCCCGACGAGCGGCTCCAGCCCGCCCTGAAACGCCTGGGGCAGCGAGTCGCCCAGGCCCGCGAGATGGCCCGCAAGGCGGAGGAGCACATGATCAACGCGAACCTTCGCCTGGTGGTGAGCGTGGCGAAGAAGTACGGCGGGCGCGGCATGCCCCTCATGGACCTGATCCAGGAGGGGAACGCCGGGCTGATGCGCGCCGTCGAGAAGTTCGAGTACCGCCGGGGCTTCCGCTTCAGCACGTACGCCACGTGGTGGATCCGGCAGGCCGTAGGTCGCGCCATCGCCGACAAGGCCCGCACCATCCGGCTGCCTATTCACATCACCGAGCTCATCTCGAAGTACTCGCAGGCCCGCGAGCGGCTGTTCCAGCATCTGGGCCGCGAGCCCCGCATCTCGGAGCTCTCGAAGGCCATGGGCATGCCGCCCGAGAAGGTCCGGGAGGCGGCGCGCGCCCTCCGGCAGGCGGTCGTCTCCCTCGAAACGCCGGTGGGCGAGGAGGAAGAGGGCACGCTGGGCAGCGTCCTGGAAGACGTGATGGCGCCGTCGCCCGAGGACGAGGCGGCGCGTCAGCTCCTCCGCGAGCGCGTCCGCCGCGCCCTGGACAACCTGACGGAGCGCGAGCGTACCGTCATCGAGCTCCGCTTCGGGATCAAGGACGGCAGGCCGCGTACGCTCGATGTGGTGGGAGCGGCCCTGGGCGTGACCCGCGAGCGGGCGCGGCAGATCGAGGCGCAGGCGCTCGCCAAGCTGCGCCGCCTCAACGGCCGCAGCCTCCGGGCGGACCTCGAGGACTAGGCTTCAGAGCGCCCCGTCGCCCGCGCAGGCGCGCTTCCAGCGGGAAGCTCGCCGCACAAATGTCGAACCAATGACCCCCACCGACGGCGACCTGCCAACGCGACGCTAACGACGAGCGTCCCGGGCTAGCGTCGAGGCGGTCGACAGGCGCAGGGGACCGACCTGCCTGCGAGAAATCACGCCTGCTACACTCGCGCTGTGCAGGCGAACGCCGAGACCCCGCCGCTTTCGCTCCCGCGACGCCTGCTGTTCGCGTCGGGTAGCTTCGGTGCCAACGTCACCTTCCAGACCCTCGCCACCTGGCTCCTGTTCTTCTACGCGCCGTCCGACTCCGACCGCGAGACCCTCGTGCCCATCGGCGCTGTGGGCGTCATCTTGCTCATCGGGCGGATCATCGAGGCCGTCGACGATCCGCTCATCGGCTACTGGAGCGACGTCTTCCGCTCACGTTGGGGCCGCCGGCTGCCGTTCATCCTGTTCGGCTCACCGGTCCTCGCGCTGACCTTCTTCCTTCTGTGGGTCCCTCCCGTCGGCCACGAGAGCCTGTGGAACGCCCTCTGGCTGTTCGTGGTCCTCGAGGCGTTTTTCTTCGCCAACACCGTCGTCGGCGGCCCGTACGAAGCGCTGCTTCCCGAAGTGGCGCGGTCGTCGCAGGAGCGGATCTCGCTCTCGGCCCTGAAGGTGTACTTCGGCGCCGCCGGCGCGGGCGTCGTGTTCCTCGCAGGTGGCGTGCTGGTCTCGCGCGCGGGATTCGGGACCATGGGGGCGGTGATGGCGCTGCTGGCTTTGGCGTCGCGGCTCGCGCCGGTCGCCGCGCTGTGGGGCCGCCCGTCCACGGGCGAGGAGCCCGAGCGGCCCGGCTTCGTCTACGCCCTGCGCGAGACGCTCCGGAACGATCAGTTCGTCGCCTACATGCCCGCCTTCGTGCTCTTCACGGCCGCGCAGACGATGCTCACGCAGCTCTTCCCGTACTTCGTCGACGTCGTCCTGCGGGACGTCGCCATCGACCTGCCGTTCACGGCGCACCGGCTCGAGGACACAGGGGAGAAGGTGAGCTTCGTGACGGCTCTGTTCTTCGTACCGCTGCTGGCGTCGGTCACCCTCATGTCGCGCGTGGCCCGCGCGAAGGGCAAGCGCTGGACCTACGGCGTGTCGATGCTCGCGACGGGTCTCGGCTTCCCGCTGATGTTCTTCGTCGGATTCATCCCGGGCGTGCCGAATCTGGTCGAGACGCTGTTTCTCCTGGGGCTGGCCGCGCCTATGGCGGCGCTGTTCGTCTTCCCGAACGCCCTGCTCGCCGACATCACCGACTACGACGAGCAGCGCACCGGCATGCGGCGGGAGGCCATCTATTACGGCGCGCAGGCGACGCTGCAGAAGGCCGGCCTGGGCCTGGCGGCGGGCGTGTTCGGCGGGCTCCTCGACCTGTTCGGGAAGACCGCCGACGACCCGCTGGGCATCCGGCTCGTCGGGCCCGCGGCCGGCGCGCTCACGCTGGCAGGCTGGTACGTGTTCCACCGTCGCTACCGCCTCGACTGAGCCGCGCCCGTTGACAGAAGACGCGAACGACAAGGCGGCGCCGTACGGTACAATGGCGGCGCCGCCGGATGGAGCCGCGCCCCGTCCCGAAGGCAGGACGCCTGCGCGGCCCGCGGCAAGGAGTCACATGGTTATCGGAATCCGCCGGCCGCGCTCTCCGGAGGAGAACGGCCACATCCCTTCGACCGCTCGCCCCCGAACCATCCCCGGCCTGCTCGCCGACGCGGCGCACCGTTGGGCGGACCGACCCGCGTACCGGCAGAAGATCCGCCGCGAATGGCGGCGCCTGACCTTCCGCGAGGTCCATCAGCGCGCGCGGGCGTTCGCCGCCGGTCTCGCGGCCCTGGGCCTGCGCAAGGGCGACCGGGTCGCCATCGTCATGGAGAACGGGCTCGACTGGGTCATCGCCTACCTCGGACAGTCCATCGCCGGCGGGATCGGCGTGCCCATCTACTACGACCTCAAGGCCGACGAAATCGACCGCGAGATGCGCCACGCCGAATGCCGGTTCCTCATCTGCTCGACGAAGGTGCTCGACCGCATCGGCGACCAGCACGGCCTGCAGAAGATCGTGGTCGTGGGTGAACAGGTCGTCGAGCGGCCGGGGCGCGGCGGCCTGCTCTTTCGTCCCGCGCGCCCGGACGTGGTGCCCTTCAGCCAGGTCGAGTCGCTCGCCACCGATGAAAGCCGGCGGGCCATCGAGTCGCTCGACATTCAGCCGGACGACCTCGCTTCTATCGTGTTCACGTCGGGGACGACGGGCGGCGCCAAGGGCGTGATGCTCACGCACGGGAACTTCACCGCCAACGTCGACTCCGCCCGGCGCAGCATCGGTGTGGACGAGCGCGACCGGGTGCTCCTCGTACTGCCGATGCACCATGCGTTCCCATTCCTCGTCGGGCTCCTCGGCCCTATCGGGTTCGGGGGCGAAGTCGCCTTCGAGAACGACCTGCTCCGGGTGCGCGACCGCATGCTCGAGGTGAGACCGACGCTCTTCCTCGGCGTACCCGCGCTCTTCGACGTGATGTACAAGGGCATCCTCCAGCGTCTGGAGGCGGAGGGACGGCTCGAGCTCTTCCAGCGGGGGCTGCGCATCGTCGACCGCGTCAAGGAGCGCACCGGGGTCAACATCGGGAAGGTCGTGTTCCGCGAGCTCCACCAGCGGCTCGGAGGACAGCTCCGGTTCATGATCAGCGGCGGCGCCGCGCTCGACCCCGAGCTACAGCGCAACTTCTTCCGGCTCGGCCTCCCGCTGCTGCAGGGCTGGGGCCTGACGGAGGCCGCGCCCGTGCTCGCCGTCCAGCGGTGGAATCCGCGCAAGTTCTACATGACCAACTACTACGAAGAGCGGATCGGCTCCGTCGGCCAGCCGGTCGAAGACGTCGAAATCGCCCTCATCGACGTGCCGGAGAAGGAGCTGTACGTCCACCTCCATGGCCAGGGCGAGCTCATCGCTCGCGGACCCAACATCTTCCCGGGCTACTGGAAGGCCCCCGAAGAGACGCGCGCGGCGAAGCTGGGCGAATGGCTCCGCACCGGCGACGTCGGCCGGATCGACAGCGAAGGCAACATCTACATCACCGGGCGGAGCAAGTTCGTCATCGTGCTGGACTCCGGCGAGAAGGTGCACCCCGACGAGGTCGAGGAGCAGGTCGGACGTCACCCGCTCGTGCAGGACATCTGCGTAGTGGGACGCCGGATCCGGGACAAGACCGTCGTCTCCGCCGTTATCTACCCGAACGTCGAGGAGACCAAACGCACGCTGGAGGAACGAGGATTGAAGGCGACCGAAGAGAACATCCGGGCGCTGGTGACGGCCGCCGTCAACGAGCGCTGTGCGGCCCTCGCCCAGTACAAGCGCATCGCCGACATTCAGCTCTCGGATCAGCCGCTTCCCAAGACGGTGCTGCGGAAGATCGCCAGGGGCTCGATCAAGGAGCGGTACAGCTTCGACGTCGCCACGTGGGAGACGTCGGCTCCAGAGGAAGCCGTGCCCGCGGCCGCGTCCGCCGAGCCCGAGGAAGAACCCTAGCCCACCGCTCCCCTGGGGAACACCGCTGGAGTCGCGCCGATGCTCGCCACCCGCGAAATGCTCCGCCGCAGAGTGCAGTTTGGTCTCATCTCGCTCATCGTGGGCCTCATCATCTTCCTCATCATCATGATCGCCGCGCTCGGTTCGGGGCTCATGGCCGCGATGTCGGGCGCGGTGGACGCATGGCGCGCTGACCTCCTCGTGTACAGCCAGTCCTCCAACGAGAGCATCCTGCGCAGCGAGCTCACCGCGGACGATGTGGCCAGGGTCGCCGCCACCCCGGGCGTCGCGACGGCGCTGAGGGTGGGCTATCTTCCCGTCACCGCGGAGGACGAGCGCGGCGGACTCACCGACGCCACCCTCTTCGGCGTCGACGCAGAGGCGCTGGGGCCTGACGTGCGGCCTCTCGCTCCGGGCGAGCTCCTGGCCGACGCCTCGTTTTTGCGAGAAAGCGGGTTGAGGGTGGGAGACCGCGTGGTGTTGCAGAACGCTCTGCGGCGGTTCGAGTTCACCATCGCCGGCCGGGTGAATCAGGGGCAGTTCCTCGGCCTGCCCACCATCTACGCGTCGATGGACGAGTGGCGACGGATGCGATACCCGGGTGACGAGAACGCGCCCGCGGCGAGCATCGTCCTCGTCCGGGTCGACGGCGACCGCGAGGCCGCGAAAGACGCGCTCGACGCCGACGCTGGCCTCACCGCGCTGTCGAAGGAGGACGCCATCTTTGCCATCGGAGGCGTGCGCCAGCAGACCCAGGTCGTTCGCACTATCGAGCTTTTCGGGTTCGTCATCGGTGCGCTGGTCATCGGGATGTTCTTCTACGTGCTGACGATGCAGAAGACGGGGCAGATCGCCATCTTCAAGGCGATGGGGGCTTCGAACACGTACGTGCTGCGTCAGGTCGTGCAGCAGGTGGTCGCGGTCGTGCTGGTGGGTGCGGCCATGGGCGTGCCCCTCGCGCTGATCACCGGAGCGCTCGTGCCCGAGCGCATCCCCGTCGAGATCACCGGTTCCGGCATCGCCCTGGCGACGGGCGGTGTGCTGGCCACCGGCCTGCTGGGGAGCGTCTTCTCGGGACGGCACATCGTCTCTGTGGACCCTATGACCGCGCTCGGGCAGGCACAATGAACGCCGAGGGGCTCGTCGCCATCGACCTCACGAAGGTGTACCGCTCAGGGCATGACGAAGTCAGGGCGGTGGATCGGGCGAACCTCAGCGTCGCTCACGGCGAGCTCGTCGCCATCGTCGGGCCGAGCGGGTCCGGGAAGACGACCCTGCTGGCCATGCTCGGCGCCCTCCTCCGGCCGACTGCGGGACGCGTGGTCGTCGACGGCGTCGACGTGACGGCGCTCCCCGAGGCCGAACGGGCGCGCTTCCGTCGCCACCGCGTCGGCTTCGTCTTCCAGAACTACAACCTCGTGCCCTACCTCACCGCGCGCGAGAACCTGCTCGCCGTCGCCGACATCGCCGGCCGGCTCGACCGAGAGGCCCGGCGCACTGCCGACCGCCTGCTGGAAGAGCTGGGATTGACGGAACGAGCGAACTTCCTGCCCGGAGAGCTCAGCGGCGGCGAGCGCCAGCGCGTCGCCATCGCCCGCGCGCTCATGAACGACCCCGCCCTGGTCCTGGTGGACGAACCGACATCGAACCTCGACGTGCGCCGCGGCCGCGAGGTCGTGGAGTCGCTGCAGCGGGAGATCGCGTCGCGCGGGAAGATCGGCGTCATGGTGACGCACGACCTGCGCATGCTGGAACACGTCTCGGCGGCATACCTCCTGGAGGACGGCCGCCTTTCGACGCGGGAGACGGCGGAGGAGGCCGCGCGCGAGATGCTGAGCGAAGTCGTCGTCCGGGAATCGGCCGCGAGAAGCGCGGAGCCCGGCTGAGCCGGGCTCCGATTCGCTTTCGTCCAAACGCGCCCTACATCGCGTAGAGCATCTTCATGAAGGGCGACAGGCGGTCGACCCGCTCGGGCATGCCCGCGACCTCCAGGCGGTGGATGTACTCCGTCACCTGGCGCTTCTGGAGCGCCATCAGCCGCTTCACACCCTCGTCGACGTTGTGCTTGCCGCCGCCCAGCAGGATGATGAGCGCTTCGCTCACCTCCGGGCCGAACGTGCTCTCGCCCGTCTGCCCGATGGTCCCCTCGGCCTCGTCGAGGTAACCGTGGATCTCCTCGCGGCGCCAGGGCTCGGTCTCGAGCACGTACTTGAGGTGCATCACGCCGAAGCCGAGGTGTCGCGACTCGTCCTGGGCGCACAGGCGGAAGATGCGCTTCTCGACATCGTTGTTGGCCACGAGCTCGCCCATGCGGAACATGGACTGCACGAAGCCCTCCGCCTGCACATGCATGATGGCGGACATCTCCGTGAAGTCGCGGGCGTTGATGATGGTCCGCAGGGTCGCCGTCGGGGACGACTTCATGAGGCCGCCGCCGTTCGCCAGCGCCCGCTTGCGGAAGACGTCCAGGTGCCGCGCCTCGTCCATGATCTGCGACGCCAGGAACAGCTTCGTCTCGTAGTGGTCGTTGGAGATCTTGGGAAGCCACTGTCCCGGCGTGTCCCCGGCGATGAACTCGACCTCGGTGAGGAAGGTGCAGAGCTGGCACATCGCCATCTCGAGGTCGTCCGGCAGCGGCTCGAGCTCCTCCCACGGGATGTCCGTCGCCGACGACCACTGCCGCTGCACCGCCTCCTCGTACAGAAGCGTCGCGTTCTGCGACCAGACGTCGGACTTTTTCTCGAGGTGGTAGCCGACGCGCGGCACCCCCGGGCGCGGCTTCGCGCCGCGCTGGAGCATCGTCATGTTGTGGGACTCTTCGGCGGGCTGGCCGTATACGCCGATGTTGATCTCATCGAGGGTCAGCCCGCGCTTGCCGGGCTTCGCCCGAATCCCCCACTCGGTGTCGATGTTCAGCCAGCTCAGGTCGACCGCAGGGACCTCGGCCTCCTGGGTCTTCAACTGGTGAAGCACGTCCTGGTCGATCGCCATGGGTGGCCTCCCGGGATATGACCGCAATAACTTAGAGGTCGCTAAG
>DATLZC010000124.1:0-26445 GCA_035574215.1 Dehalococcoidia bacterium
TAACCGTCGATGTCCCATGTCAGGGCCCACGAGCGACGATCGCCCGGGCCCTCCGGATTGGAAGACGCCTCGAGTTGCATTGAGAGCGAATTCGAACCCATGGTAGACTGCGCCAGAGCCACCACGAATGGCGTTCCGGCGTCTCCTCTGGCACTGTAAAGGCTTTGGGCGAGGGACGCAACCACGAGGTGGCGCCCTTCGACGACGCGCCCTCGTAGCTCAGTCGGATAGAGCGCCTGACTTCGAATCAGTAGGTCGCAGGTTCGAGTCCTGCCGAGGGCGCCACCACGCCGTTGTCACGCTTCGACGGGAATTCGGTCACACCGAGGGGACGCGATCAACAGACCTCTCAATACACGCGCTGGCAACCGAAGGCCCCGACGGCGTTCACCGCCTGATAGTCGCTGATCCAGCCGTCCCAATTGCCCGCGACCCCCGTGATCATCTTCGCGCTTCCGTATGGCAGATCGAGCCAGTACGATACGTCCTCGACTCTATAGATGCAGAAGTCCGACCACAGCGTTTGACGTTCCGGGCTTGCGAACGCCATCTTCCCGGTCAGCACACCCGCGACGATGGCGACGCCCGCCAGAAACCCCGCGAAGAAGCGCAGCATGCCTCCTCCTTTCAGAATGCACGAATCTTCACCAAGACTATCGGATGCGGACGACATTTCCTGTCGGGGTTTCTGATGCTAGTCGCCACGGAGGGTGCGCCCGGCGGCGGAACGCCGTACCATACGGCCAAAGAACGAGGAGGTTCTCTCATGCCCGCACTCTCGGACGCCATGCGCAAGGCCCTCAACGAGCAGATCAACGCCGAGCTCGCTTCCGCCTACCTCTACCTGAGCATGTCCGCCTTCTGCGACCAGCGGAATCTCACAGGCGCCGCCCACTGGCTACGCCTCCAGTGGCAGGAGGAGCTGGGGCACGCCACCAAGCTCATCGACTACGTGACCGAGCGGGGCGGCGAGGTCACCCTCGGAGGCATCGAGGCGCCCCCGGCCACGTTCGGTTCGCTCACGGCGATCTTCGAGCAGGTGCTGTCGCACGAACAGGAGGTCACGTCCGCCATCTACCGCCTGTACGACCTCGCTGTCGCAGAGAAGGACTACGCCGCCCAGGCGCTGCTCCAGTGGTACGTGGACGAGCAGGTCGAGGAGGAGAAGTCGGCCGCGGAGATCCTGGCGATGCTGCGGCTCGCGGGCGACAGCGGGGCCGCCCTCCTGATGGTGGACCGCCAGCTCGCCCAGCGGGCCGCCTCGTGACCGAGGACGGCTTCATGGACGTGTTGCGCACCCAGGACGAGCGCTTCGCCAACCTGCCGGGCTATCCCTTCGGCCCACGCTACATCGACATCCGCGGCCTGCGGATGCACTACGTGGACGAGGGCCCGCCGGACGGCGAGCCGGTCCTTCTCCTCCACGGCGAGCCGTCGTGGTCCTACCTCTACCGCAAGATGATCCCGGTGCTCGTCGACGCCGGTCTGAGAGCCGTCGCGCCCGACTTCTTCGGCTTCGGTCGCTCCGACAAGCCCGCGAGCCGAGACGACTACTCGTACCAGTTCCACGTCGACAGCCTGTGGGAGTTCATCCAGGCGCTCGACCTGCGCGGGATCACCCTCGTAGGGCAGGACTGGGGCGGGCTCATCGGACTGCGCGTCGCCGCCGAGCATCCCGAACGCTTCGCCCGCATCGTGGCGGCGAACACCTTTCTTCCCACGGGGGACCGTCCGCCTGGCGAGGCGTTTCTGCGATGGCAGCGGTTCTCGCAGGAAGCGCCGGAGCTGCCCATCGGCTTCATCGTGAGCCGGGGCTGCGTCTCGGAGCTCCCGCCCGAGGTCGTCGCCGCCTACGACGCGCCCTTCCCCGACGAGCGGTACAAGGCCGGCGCGCGCGCCTTCCCTATGCTGGTCCCCACGCGGCCCGATGATCCGGCGTCGGAAGCCAACCGGCGCGCGTGGGCTGTGCTCGAACGGTGGGAGAAGCCGTTCCTGACCGCGTTCAGCGACAGCGATCCCATCACGCGCGGCGCCGACGCCATCTTTCGGGCGCGGGTCCCCGGGGCCCGCGGACAGCCTCACACCACCATCGAGGGCGCCGGGCACTTCCTCCAGGAGGACAAAGGCGAGGAGCTCGCGCGGGTGATCGTGGACTTCGTCCGGGTGAACCCGGCGCGGTAGTCACGCGTCCGGGATGAGGACGAGCTTTCCCGTGGTCTCCCGCGCCACCATCCGCCGGTGCACGTCGGCGGCGGTCGACAGTGGCGCCGTCTCGCCGACGACGATTCGGAGCCTTCCGCTCTCGAGCGCCCGGAAGATGCGCTCGTGGGTCGGCGCCATGAGGTCGGCGCGCTCCATCGCCGTCGTCAGGTAGTATCCGACCACGGTCTGGTTGAGCCGCATCAGGACCGCCGGGTTCAGCGACGGCATCTCCGGGCCCGCGACGCCGAACACCACGAGACGGCCCCACGGCGCGAGGCACCGCAGGCTCTGCGCAAAGACGTCGCCTCCGACCATTTCGCAGATGACATCGGCGCCCCGCCCGTCGGTGGCCTCGCGCACGGCGTCAGCCCAGCCGGGCTTCGTGTAGTCGACCGCGACGTCGGCCCCGAGCGTGCGGGCGAGCTCGCGCTTTTCCTCGGTCGACGCCGTTGCGATGACCCGGGCCCCGGCCAGCTTCGCCATCTGCACGAGCATCACGCCGACGCCGCCGGCTGCCGCATGCACGAGCACCGTCTCTCCGGCCTGAAGGCGTCCGGCGAGATGGAGAACCTGGTCTGCCGTCACCGCCTGCACCGGGATGGCGGCGGCCTCCGCCCAGCCGAGCCCGTCGGGGATGCGCGTGAGGTGGTGCGCCGGCACGGCGACAAGCTCAGCGTAGCCGCCGGCGTTGGCCAGCGCCGCCATCACGCGGTCGCCGGGCGCGATGCCCTTCACGCCTTCCCCCAGCGCCACGACCTCGCCCGCAATCTCCAGGCCAGGGATCTGCGGAAAGCGCGGTTGGAGGAAGTACCGGCCGCGGGTAAACATCGTGTCCGCATAGTTCACGCCGGCAGCCCGCACCCGTACCAGGACTTCGCCGGCGCCGGGCGACGGGTCGGGCGCTTCTTCGTACCGCAGGACCTCCGGGCCGCCGAGCTCGTGGAATCGAATGGCGCGCAACGGTCTCGCTCCTCGTCTTGTTATGTCGACTGTCGTCCCCGCTCGACCTCGCGGTTCACGCAGTGCGGCACCGGCCGCCCCTCGAGACCTGCGATGCAGTTCTCCACCGCCATCTCGGCCATCCGCGCGCGCGTCGCGTGGCTCGCGCTGCCGATATGCGGCAGGATCACCACATTCGGCGCCGCCAGCAGCGGGTCGTCGGGCGGGATCGGCTCGACCTCGGTCACGTCGACGCCTGCGCCCGCGATGACGCCCTCGCGGAGAGCCGCCGCCAGCGCCGCCTGGTCGACGACGGGGCCTCGCGCCGTGTTGATCAGGATCGCGGTGCGCTTCATCAGCCGCAACTCGCGCTCCCCGATGAGGTGCCGCGTTTCCGCCGTGAGCGGCACATGGAGCGACACGAAGTCGCTTTCGCGGAGCAGCTCCTCGAGCGAGACTCGCCGGCCGATCTCCGCCTCGCCTGCCGAGCGCCTCGTGTACAGGACCCGCATCCCGAATCCGACGGCGCGTCGCGCCACCGCCTGCCCGATGGCCCCCATGCCCACGACGCCCAGCGTCGCGCCGTGCACGTCGTAGCCCAACAGCAGATTCGGGTCCCACGTTTTCCAGCGGCCTTCGCGAACAAAGCGATCCCCTTCGACGACGCGCCGCGCTGTGGCCAGGAGCAGCGCCCATGCGAGGTCGGCGGTGGTCTCTGTGAGCACGCCGGGCGTGTGACCGACCGGGATGCCGCGAGCCGTCGCCGCCGCAACGTCGATGTGGTCGTACCCGACGGCCATGGTGCTGACGACTCGCAGTCGCGGCGCCGCATCGAGCACCCCGGCGTCGATCCGGTCCGTGAGCAGGCAGATGAGGCCGTCGGCTTCGCGGACGGCCGCGACCAACTCGTCCCGCGACGGTGGCAAGTCGTGCTGCCATACGTCGACCAGAGCGACCGCGCTCAGGCGCTCGAGGGCGTCCCCGGGCAGCCGGCGGGTCACGAAGACGCGGGGCCGCTCGGCGCTGGCCATGGCGGGACTAGCTCGACGGCTCGAGCCGGTGGAGCTGGTCGATGAGGTGCCGCGCGATCTCCCGCTCTTCCTCGGTCCGCGACGGCAGCCCGAGCATGAGCCGGTTCACCATGCCATCGAAATGCTTCTGGATGCGCGGGACGATGTCGTCGTACGTCCCGGACACGCAGAACTGGTCCAGCATCTCGTCGGTGATCTCCTTGCTCAGCTCGTTCCACTTGCCTTCCGCGACCATCCGGTTGAGTTTGTCGCACGTCTCTCCCCATCCATGAAGATCGAGCACAGCCTTGTACGTCCGGGTCGAGGCGTAGAAGGCGACCTGGCTGCGCACCTGCTCCCGCGCGCGCTCGACCTCGTCCCACGTCTTTCCGGTGGCGACGAAGCCGCCGCCGGCGATGTCGATGTCTTTCAGCGAACGGCCGACCTTCTTCGCGCCTGCCTCGATGTTCGGCAGGATGACCTCGCGCAGATACTTCGGCGTGTTGAACCCGTGGATGCGGGCGCCGTCGCACAGCATCCCGATGGTCTGGCAGTTGTACGGGTTCACGGCGGAAATGTAAATCGGGATGTGGGGATGCTCGATGGGCCCCGGGTTGAAGAAGGGCGTCATCAGCGTGAACTGGTAGTACTTCCCCACGAACTCCGGCTTCGTCCCGTTCTGCCAGCAATCCCAGATGGCCCGCAGGCACTGAATGTACTCTCGCAGCCGCGGTCCTGGCGGCAGCCACTCGACGCTGAATCGGCGGATGTTGTGTCCTTTGACTTGCGTGCCGAGGCCCAGCAGCAGGCGCCCCTTCGACGCCTTCTGCAGGTCCCACGCCTCCATGGCCGTCACCATCGGAGTCCGCGGGAACGCGATCAGCACCGCCGTCCCGAGGGTGATCCGCTCCGTGTTCACCGCCGCGATGGCCAGCGGAAGGAGCGGATCGTGCGCGGTGTGAGCGGTGATGATGCCGTCGTAGCCCAGCGCTTCCGCTTCCCGCGCGCTCTCCGCCACTTTCGTGAGGTCGTCCTGTCGAACGCCCGTCTCGACCTTCATGTCGCACATCCTCGCTTTCTCTCGCCGCCCTCCAGTTCGGGCGAGCGAAGCGGATGATACACCCCTCGTCCGTTTGGCTGAACCCGTCGGCTCGGTTTCCGGCGCGGCGGTACAATAGGACCCACCGCGGAGGGGACGGCGATGTGGCGCGATGACCCGAACGACCGAACGCAGGACGACGAGACGTACTGGGACCCCGATCCGGACGATCCAGACTGGGACCTGACCGAGGCGCACGGCTACAGCGACTGGGAGCCGCGCCCTTCGCCACTGCGCCCTTGGATGATCGCGCTCGTCGCGGTGCTCTTCCTCCTCGCCTTGCTCGTCCCGCTGCTGCGGCTCGCGTTCTGACGCTGCTTGACTCGCACGTGACGCCGTGAAAGCATGGAGCCGGCCGCTGGTTGGCGCGCAGGCCGGGAGGGAGCGCTCGTCATGATCCTCGTCGCGGGAGGCACCGGATTCATCGGGTCGGCCATCGTGCGCGAGTTGATGCGGCAGCGGCCCGCCCCGGTGGCGGTGCTCTCGCGCATCCCCTCGAAGGTGGCGCAGCGCTTTCCCGAGTACACCCTGGAGGCGCGCGGCGGCGACGTCACGGATCCCGCATCCCTCACCACCGCCCTGCGGGGCGTCGACACGGTGATCAACTGCGTCCAGTTTCCGACGTCCCCTATCGAAATCCCGCGGAAGGGCTGGACGTTCAAGAACGTCGACTACCGGGGCACGGTGAACCTCACGGAGGCGTCGAAGGCGGCCGGGGTCAAGCGCATCGTGTATTTGAGTGGTGTCGGCGCCGCGCCCGACGCCGACAAGCACTGGTTCCGGTTCAAGTGGCAGGCCGAGGAGGCGATCCGCGCCAGCGGCATCCCGTACACCATCTTCCGGCCGACCTGGGTGTACGGCCCTGAAGACGTCGCCCTGAACCGCTTCCTGGGCTTCGCGAAGTTCCTCCCGTTCGTTCCGACCTTCGGCGACGGCAAGCAGCTCATGCAGCCGGTGTTCGTGGGAGACGTGGCGAAAGCGGTCGTGCTCTCCCTGCAGACGCCCGCCTGCGTCAACCAGACGTTCGAGATCGGAGGGCCGGACGTCATGACGATGGACGAGGTCATCCGCACCGCCCTCGACGTCGTCGGGAAGCGCCGGTTCATCCTGCATCAGCCCGTCGCCCTCGGGAAGCTCATCGGCCGCGTCGCCTCGCTCTTGCCGAATCCCCCGCTCTCGGCGGACGCGGTGGACTTCATCACGCACAGCGCGGTGGCAGACAACGGCCCGCTGCTGGCGGCGCTGGAGCTGCGCCTGACGCCGCTCCGCGAGGGGCTGGCCTCGTATCTTCGCCCGTCCTGACCGGGAACTTTACCTCGACTGCACCATTGACGGCGCCGCCACGGTGACGTATCCTCGACCGTGGTAAGGCTATCTTTACCATCGTCCAATTCTCATGCCGGATCGAGTAAAGCCGCGGTTGTTCGACGTGCTGGAAGCGCAGGGCCGCACGCAGCGATGGTTGCTGGCCGAGCTGGCCCGGCGCGGTGAGCGATTCAGCGAGAGCTATCTCTCGCTGGTAAAGTCGGGCGCCAAGCGGCCCAGCCGTCGCTTTCGCGAGGCCGTCGCCGACATCCTCGGGCTC
The DNA here is from genome assembly GCA_035574215.1 of Dehalococcoidia bacterium. Taxonomy (GTDB): domain Bacteria; phylum Chloroflexota; class Dehalococcoidia; order DSTF01; family JACRBR01; genus DATLZC01. The sequence goes on from DATLZC010000124.1 coordinate 6,836, forward strand.
CCGGAGCGCGAGCTCTTCGAGCCAGAGTCGGCCCGACCCACGCGGGCGCGGCGCCCTTCGCAGGAGGCACCCATGCCAGGAGACAAGGGCCCCATCAACGTCGCCATCATCGGGGTCGGCAACTGCGCGTCGTCGCTGGTCCAGGGCGTCTACTTCTACCAGGACGCCCGCGAGGACGAGTTCGTCCCCGGCCTGATGCACGTCAACCTGGGCGGCTACCACGTGCGCGACATTCGCTTCGTCGCCGCCATCGACATCGACGCCAACAAGGTCGGCAAGGACCTCGCCGAGGCCATCTTCACCCCGCCCAACAACACCTACAAGTTCTGCGACGTCCCCCTCACGGGCGTGACCGTCGCCCGCGGCATGACTCACGACGGTCTCGGGAAGTACCTCTCACAGGTCATCCACAAAGCGCCCGGGGGCACCGCCGACATCGTGCGCATCCTCAAGGAGACCCAGACGCATGTGGTCGTGAACTACCTGCCCGTGGGCTCGGAGGAGGCCACCAAGTGGTACGTCGAGCAGGTGCTGGCGGCGGGCTGCGGCTTCGTGAACTGCATCCCCGTCTTCATCGCCCGCGACCCGAACGGCTACTGGCCGCGGCGGTTCCAGGACGCGGGTCTGCCGCTCATCGGCGACGACATCAAGTCCCAGGTCGGCGCCACCATTGTCCACCGGGTGCTCACGAAGCTGTTCCGCGATCGTGGCGTGCGCCTCGACCGGACGTATCAGCTCAACTTCGGGGGCAACACTGACTTCTTGAACATGCTCGAGCGCGAGCGTCTCGAATCGAAGAAGATCTCGAAGACGGGCGCCGTCACCTCTCAGCTCGACTACGAACTGCCCGCGGACGACGTCCACGTCGGCCCGAGCGACCACGTGCCCTGGTTGCTCGACCGGAAGTGGTGCTACATCCGGATGGAGGGCACGACCTTCGGTAACGTGCCGCTCAACCTCGAATTGAAGCTGGAGGTGTGGGACAGCCCCAACTCAGCCGGCGTGGTGATCGACGCGATCCGGTGCTGTAAGCTTGCCCTCGACCGGGGTCTGAGCGGGCCGCTGGAGGGCCCCTCGGCGTACTTCATGAAGTCGCCGCCCCGGCAATACAGCGACGAGGAAGCGCGTCGGCTCACGGAGGAGTTCATCGCAGGGATCGCAGCCACCGCCTGACTTCTGGCGCTACAACCTCTGGCGCGTCATCTACTGGCTGTTTCGCCTCACGATTCTCGTGATGCGCCCGCTGCCCCTTCGAACCGCCTACTTCGTGGCGGCCCGGGTAGCGGACGTCTGTTATCCGCTGTTCCGGCGACAACGGCGCAACCTCAACGAAAACCTCGCCCGCGTCCTCGCGACCCGGGACCGCCGCGAGGTCGACCGCGTCGCCCGCCGCGCGTTCCGCAACTTCGGCCGCTTCGTCGTCGATTTCGTCCACTTCCCCACGATGACCCGCGACGAAATCCGCCGCCGGCTGCGCTTCGACGATTGGGACAACCTGAACGCCCTGTACGGCCAGGGGAAAGGCGTCGTCATCGTCACCCTGCACTTCGGCGTGTGGGATCTGGGCGCGGCCTCGCTCGCCGCCTACGACTATCCGGTCAACGCCGTGGGCGACGTCTTTCCGTACCCGAAGCTCACCGAGCTGGTCTTCGAGTCGCGCGAGCGCCTGGGGATGAAGGTGGTTCCCGTCACGAGTGTGGGCCCCGGCCTCGTCAGGGCGCTCCGCCGCGGAGAGATGGTCGCGCTGCTCATCGATGTCGACGCGCCCGGCCAGAGCGTGACGGTCGAGTTCTTCGGCGCGCCGACGACCGTGTCCGCCGGGCCTGCGCGTCTCGCGCTGCGCATGGGCGCGGCCGTGATGCCCGCTGTCGTCCTCAGGGGCGACGACGACCCGACGCACGTCATCCCCGTCATCGACGCCAGCCTCCGCTTCGAACCGACGGGCGACGAGGAGGCGGACGTGCGGGCGTTGACCCAGGCCATCATGCGTTCCCTCGAACAACAGGTGCGCAAACACCCGGAACAGTGGTACATCTTTCGCCGGATGTGGGCGTCGTCGTGGTTCGATAAAGCGGCGCCCCCGTCCGAGGAGCCTGCCGAGTGAGCCTCCCGGGAAGCCGTCGCAGCACCGGCGGCATCTGGAAGTTCTGGCTGCTCTGGATCGTCTATCAGACGATCGGGCGCCTGCCGCTGCGCGCGCGATACGCCATCGCCGACTTCGTGGCCGACCGCGTGTACCGCTTCGCCCCTGGCATCAGGGCCTCGCTGCGGCACAACATGCGCCTGGCGCTCGGTCCGGGCGCGAGCGAGGACACCATCGATCGCGCCGCCCGGAGAGCCGCCCGTCATACCGCGTACTACTACGCCGACCTCATCGCCTTCCCACGAATGGACCTCGACGAGTTCCTGAGGAAACGGCTCGTCATCGAAGGCATCGACGATCTGCGGGCGGCGGCCGCCACCGGAAAGGGCGTCGTGCTGGCCAGCGCCCACTACGGAAACCCCGAGATCGCCGTCCAGGGACTGGCCCCGCTCGGCATCCGTGTGTTCGCGCTGACCGAGCCCCTCCAGCCCCGACAGCTCTCGGATTTGACGCACCGGCTCCGCGAGGCGCACGGCCACATCTACCGCACAGCCAGCTTCGATGGCATCAAGGAGGCCATCCGTCGGCTCCGCAGCGGAGAGATCGTCGCCGTCCTGTTCGATCGCGACATTCAGGGGACGGGCGTCATGGTCCCATTCCGGGGCAGGATGATGCGCGCGCCCACCGGCGCCATCGACCTCGCCCTGCGCACGGGCGCGATCGTGTTCCCGGCGATGGTTCGCCGCACCGGACGCTACACGCTGCACGCGAAGCTCGGCCCGGCCATGCCTCTTACGGTCACCGGTGACCGCGAACGGGATCTCAGGGAAAACCTCGCGCGGCTCATGGCGATCTTCGAGGCGCACATGGCAGCCGACCCCGGCCAGTGGACCGTGGTCGAGCGCATCTGCTGGGAAGACCTCGCGACGGAAGGTTCGGCCGCCGAGGGCCGGTCGGCGGCGACCCCTGCGGTACAATAGCGCGCGACGTGGGCAAGGCGGACCTCCACATTCACACCACCTACGGCGACGGCATGGCCGGCGTCCAGGAAATCCTCGAGTATGTCGAGGAACACACCGACCTCTCGGTCATCGCGATCACCGAGCACGATCGGCTCGACGCCGCCCTGGACGCCCGCGAGCGCTGGGCCGCTGGGCGCTATCGCTTCGACCTGGTGGTGGGCGAGGAGATCACCACGATCGAAGGCCATCTCATCGCGCTGTTCATCGAAGAGCCGGTCCCGAGCCTGCGGCCCCTCCGCGAGACGCTCGCCGCCGTGCATCGTCTGGGGGGCCTCTGCATCATTCCCCATCCGATGAGCTGGCTGACGCGCAGCGTGGGGCAGCGCGTCATCGAGCGCATCCTCGCCGAAGGCGCGCCGGGGGTCGCGTTCGATGGCATCGAGACCGTGAATCTCGGTCCCGCAGGCCGCATCGGCATGCGGAAGGCATCCTCGCTGAACGGCGCCCGCTACCATCTCGCCGATATCGGCGGCAGCGACGCTCACTTCCTGCAGGCGATCGGGAGCGCGTACACGGAATTCGAAGGGACCACAGCGCAGGACCTCAGGTGCGCCATCGAGGCGCGCGCTACCCGCGCGGTCGCCGGGCGATACCCCCGGCTCTCGGACCTCGGATGGAGAAACATCTTTGTCCAGCAGTGGCGAGGCCTGATGGCCACGCCGCGCGCCCAGGGCTGGATCCCGACGGTCCGCAGCTTTATCAAGCGGGTGCTGCCGTGAAGGTCGCCCTCGTCTCGCCCTACGACCTCGCGGTGCCCGGCGGCGTGAACAACCACATCCGCCATCTCGCCCGCGAGTTCGTGCGCCGGGGCCACGAATGCCTCATCGTCGGCCCGTCGTCCGGCCAGCCGATGGCAGCGGACTGTCCCGTCGTGGCGCTGGGCCGTCCGATTCCCTGGCGCGTCGGCGGGTCCATCGCCCGCATCTCCCTGTCGCTGCGCATGGCGAAACCAGTGCGCCGCCTGCTCGCCGAGCATCAGTTCGACGTGGTCCACGTCCACGAGCCGTTCGTGCCCCAGCTCCCGATTCAGTTTCTGCGCTACTCGGAAGCCGTCAACGTCGGCACATTCCACGCGGCCGCGGAGTCGAACGTCTACTACGTGTACGGGAGGCGGCTCATCCGGCGCTGGTTTCGGCGCCTCGACGGCAAGATCGCAGTGTCGGCGGCGGCCGCTCGTCACGTCTCGCGATACTTTCCCGGCTACTACAACATCATTCCGAACGGCATCGATGTGGAACACTTCGCCCGGCCGCGGGAACCGCTGCCGGAGCTCGCCGGCGGCCCCAACATCCTGTTCGTAGGACGCCCCGAGCGACGGAAGGGGCTGAGCTATCTGCTGCGCGCGTTCGTAGGCGTCAAGCAGCGCATCCCGACGGCGCGGCTCGTCGTGGTGGGCGCCGGTTCGTTCGAGCGCTACGAGCGCAGCATGCGGCGCGCCGGCGTGCGCGACGTGATCTTCCGGAGTCACGTCCCGTTCGACGAACTGCCCCGCTATTACCAGTCCTGTCACGTCTTCTGCGCGCCCAACACGGGCTACGAGAGTCAGGGCATCGTGCTGCTCGAAGCGATGGCGGCGGGGCTGCCCATCGTCGCGTCCAACATCGAGGGATTCGCGCTCGTCATCACCCACGGCGTCCAGGGGGTGCTGGTACCCCCTCGCGACGCCGAGGCGCTCGCTTTTGCCCTCACGGACCTGTTGCTGGACGAAGAGCGGCGCCGCCGGATGAGCCAGGAAGGACGGCAGCACGTGCAACAGTACGACTGGCGGCGAATCGCGCAGCAGGTCCTCTCGTACTACGAGCGTCTCCTGTACGAGCGCGCGGTCATTCGGCGACACCCGACGCTCGACGCGGCGCAGGAAGCGGGGCGATAGGATGCCGTCGCTGCAACTGCTTCCGCGCCGGGCGCCCGCGCAGCTCCTCGATCCAGTCGTAGCCGTCCTGGCGCGAACCGGGGTCACGCCCAACGCGCTGTCGACGCTGGGCTTTCTGGGCAACGTCGGCGCCGGGGCTTTCGCCGGGTCCGGATGGTTTCTCGCGGCCGGCCTGACGACGCTCGCCGCCAGCGCCCTCGACCTGTTCGACGGCGCGCTGGCCCGGGCGACGGGCCGCGTGACCCGCTTCGGGGCCGTGTACGACTCGGTACTCGACCGGCTTTCCGAAGCCGCGGTCCTCGGCGGGTTGCTGTATTACTACACCGCCGGCGAGAGCGACGCCACGATGGCGGGCGTCATCTTCGCGGCCGTCGTCGGCTCGGTGCTGGTGAGCTACGTGCGGGCCAGGGCCCAGGGCGTCGGCGTAGACCTGCGCGAAGGACTGTTCACACGGGCGGAACGTGTGCTCCTCACGGGCGCGGCCCTTATCATAGGACAGGCCTGGCCGCCCGCCGTGCGCATCGCCCTCTGGGCGCTCGCTGTCCTGGCGAACGTCACCGCGGTCCAGCGGCTGCTCGCCGTGCGGCTGGCTCTGCGTGAGGCCGATTCCACAGATTCCGAGGGAGGCCCGAGGTGATCCCGCTGCGCGAGCAGGAAGCGATCCGATCGCTGTTCGAGAGGGAGCTCGGCGGCAGGGTTCGCATCGACTTCTTTACCCAGCGCCCGTTGAAGCTGGTCCTGCCCGGTCGCGAAGAATGCGCCTTCTGCGAAGACGTGCGGAAGATGCTGCGGGAGTTGGCGGGCCTCTCGGAGCGCATCGTCCTCACCGTGCACGAGTTCTCCGAAGAGCGCGCCGCCGCGGCGCGGCTCGGGGTCGACCGCATTCCCGGTATCGTCGTCCGGGGCGTCCTGAACCGGCCGCTGCGATTCTTCGGCATCCCCGCTGCCAACCTGTTCCCGGCATTCGTCGACACGATCATTGCGGCGTCCCGTGCCGAGTCCACTGTCTCGAGGGAGACGGCGCGAATCCTCAAAAAGATGCGCCGCGACGTCGGCCTCACCGTCCTGGTGGCTCCGCCGTGCTCGCATTCCGCGGCGATGGCGTTCATTGCGGCGCGGCTCGCGCTCGCCAGCCCGAAAGTGCACGCGTCCGTCGTCGAGGTCACCGAGTTCCCCGACCTGATGGAACGTCACGAGGTGCGCGAGGTCCCGACGACCATCGTGGATGGAAGGATCGCATTGGTCGGCGAGGTCCGGTTTGAAGAAGGCCTGGCGGACGCGCTCGTCGAAGCGTCTGCGGAGGAGCCGTCGCCCCTCGCCACGACGTCGCGGCGTCACGTCGGCCCGGCGACGCCGGTCGGGCCGCCGCCCCGCCCGCCTGCGGAAGAAGCCCCCTCGTTTCGCAGGACGCAGAGCGGCCTCATCCTGCCGGGACGATGAACCCATGACCGCCGAGGCGCCCTCCGTCGAACGCAGTCCCGCGCTCACTGTCTCGGGGCTCGTCGAACGAGCCCTCGAGTTCGACTTCACACGACCTCTCGCCTTTGCGGCGCTCGCGGTCGCCTTCGTCCTCTCGCGCGTGCCGTGGCTCTGGCACGGGTACGGCACCGACCCCGACGCCTGGCGGGTCGCGCTCACGGCGAACTACCTGTGGGACCACGGCGAATACTGGCCTTCGCGGCTGCCTGGATATCCACTGCACGAATTCGTGACCGCCGCGTTCATCAAGGGCGGCGCGCCCGCCACGAACTTCTCGACGGTTCTCGCCTCGCTGGCGGGGGTCTGGGTCTTCGCGCAGCTCGTGCGAGAGCTCCGTCTTCCAGCGCAGGGAGCGCTGACCGTGGCCTTTGCCTTCGCGCCGCTGCTCTGGATCAACAGCGTCACCACGATGGACTACATGTGGGCGCTGACATTCGGGCTCGCGGCGTACCTCGCGGCCCTGAGGAGGCGCCCGTTGTTCGCCGGCGCCCTGGTAGGGGTCGCCGCGGGCTTCCGCCTGACGTACCTCGGGATGGCGCTGCCGCTCGCGTTGTATCTCTGGCGCTCCGGCCGACCGCGCGACGCGGTTCCTCTCGCCGCCGCGGCCACGGTCGTCACGGCCGTGGCGTTCGCTCCCGTGCTCTGGGTTTACAAACTCGACTTCTGGAACTTCTACGACCAGAAGGTGCCGTGGCTGAACTTCCTGAGGCTGCTGGGGAAGGACGGCCTGGGGCTCGTCGGCGCCACATGGACGCTGGTAGCCCTGGGGATCGCTCTGCCGAAGTTCGCGCGCCTGCCGTCGGACCTGCGGCGCGAGCCGCACCTGTGGATGTGGCTCGGCGTGATCGTGCTGTATTCCGCTTCCTTCACGCGCTTGCCGCACGAGATCGCGTATCTGATCCCGCTCTTCCCTTTCGGCTTCTTCCTGATGGGGCGCTACTTCCCGCGATGGCTCCTCGTCTCGACCCTCGCCGTCATCCTGCTCGCCGGGTTCGTCGATCTCACATCCCCGGGCGACGACATCGACCTCGAGGCCTTCACCAACGCCCGCGTCGGAAAAGGGATGCTGTTGTCGTCCCTGGAAACGATGGACAACCAGATCGACTTCGCGAACGAGGTCCGCGACGACATCCCGATCCCCGAGCACTCAGTCGTGATGATGGGCTTCACGTACCCCCACTTCGCGGTGCTGAATCACGACCGGTTCGAGAACGCCATTCTCGAGAAGGACTACCGCGCCATCAGCATGCTCTCGGATCGAGGCGTGACCATCGACCATGAGCGAGACATTCTCTACGTTTGGCTCCTCGAGTACGAGACCTTCTTGCGGCTCAAGGAGCGAGGCTACCGCTTCTTCTATGTCCCCGACGTGGCCCGCAGCACGGTGAACGTCTTCAAGTATCGCCCGGGGTACTACGGCGCCGAGGAGCTGCCCACGAGCCGCGAGAGCCCATCAGAGAGCGCGGGAGCGGCCCGCACTGACCGCTAGCTCGCCTTCCTCGCAGCGATGACGCCCAGCCCCACGATCGCGCCCGCCAGCGCGACCGCTCCGGCGGCGATCGCCACCACCACCGCCACAGGGAACCCACCGTCGTCGCCCGTGGTCTGTTGGCCCGCCGTCGCGCCGACGGGCGTCCGCGTACCGCCAGGCGTCGCTGCTGCGGTGGGCGAAGGAATCGCCCTCGGCGGCAGACCCACGGACGCCCGCCAGGCGTTCTCGAGCTCCCGCACGCCGAGCCCGTAGACGGTGCGCAGGGCCTTGTCTGTGGTGGCGCCTTCCTTGAACACCGCGAAGAGCTGGCGGAACTTCTCCTCGCCATACGTCGTGATGAGATAGTTCACGACGGAGTACGACTGGCCGTAGAACAGGCTGACGGTGTCGGGATTGCCCGCCGCGCTCGAGGAGCTCAACACCTGAAGCGGGAGCACGCGGTCTCGCGCGATGGCGGCGTCGAGCGCGTCCAGTTCGCCGCCCAGCGGCTCCTCCTGCGCCCAGACCGCGGTGCCCTCGTTGAGCCAGGCGGGCACACCGAACGGCCCGCGCGTGGCCTCGCGGATCACGATGTGCGCGACTTCGTGCCGGGTCACGTCTTCGGGCGCGACGTCTGCCGCCACCATCGCCGTATCCGAAAAGTAGACTTCGCCCAGCGTCACTACGCCCGCGCGGGGGTTGGACAGGATGGCAGGCCTCATGGTCGAGGCGTCTTCATACAGAAACACTTTGACGGGGAAGGCCACGCGAGCGCCGAGGATGCCGCCGAGACGGTCCAGCGTCTCCCCCGCAGCCGCCAGCACGCGGCGCGCCAGGTCGCGATTGGAGCCGTAGTAGTAGACCGTGACGTTGCCGGCCGACTCCGTGTTCCACTCGAACCGCGTGTCCTCGTAAACGAAGCGCTGGGGGTCGGTCGTGAGCCGCGTGCCGTCGGGGAGCGTGAACTCCCACGAGAACGTCACTTCGGCCCCGGGGATCATGAACGTGTCCAGCGTGTCGCCCACGGTGGCGCGACAACCGATGGGATTCGTCCCCGAGCACTCCGCCACGCGCATCGCCTCGGTGCCGTCGGGGGCGATGCTGTACCGCAGGCGCACCTCCTTCGGCGGCTCAGACGTCCGGGCGAAGATCGAGAACACCGCCCCCGCGGGAAACGCGTTCGTCGTCTCGACGCTGTCGACTTGCAGCGTCTGCGCGCTGACCTCGCGCGAAAACGCCAGGCTCGCGCCGAGCGCGAGGACCGCCGCGACGAGCGCCGCCCCCCAGCGAGCGGGGCTGCGCGCGGTCACGACGCTGCTCCTACCGTGGCCTTGAGATAGGCCTTCACCAGCTCGTCGATCTCCCCGTCGAGGACGGCTTCGACCGCTTTCGAGTCCCTGATCTCGGCCCCCGAGCGATAGTCCTTCACCAGCTTGTACGGATGCAAGACGTAGCTGCGGATCTGGTTACCCCATTCGGCGGGCACATGCTCGCCCTTGAGCTTCGCCTGCTCCTCGGCGTGACGCCGCATCTCGAGTTCGAGGAGCCGAGCTTCGAGCACCTTCATCGCGGCCTCGCGGTTCCGATGCTGGGAGCGTTCGTTCTGACAGGTGACCACAATGCCCGTGGGGAGGTGCGTGATCCGCACCGCCGTCGAGTTCTTCTGGACGTTCTGCCCGCCGTGTCCGCTCGCACGGAACACGTCGATCCGGATGTCGTCTTCGTCGATGTGAACCTCGGACGGCCCCTCGGCCTCGGGCATCACCTCGACCTTCGCGAACGACGTGTGGCGGGCGTGGGCGGCGTCGAACGGCGAGAGGCGCACCAGCCGGTGAACGCCGCGCTCGCCGCGAAGCCAGCCGTAGGCGTACGGGCCCCGGATTTCCACCGTCGCGCTCTTGATGCCCGCTTCCTCGCCCGGCGTTTCGTCCAGCAATTCGACCTCGAAGCCGTGGCGCTCGGCCCAGCGCACGTACATGCGCAGCAGCATCTGCGCCCAGTCCTGCGAGTCCGTGCCCCCCGCGCCCGCGTGCACAGCGAGAATGGCGTTGCGGTCGTCGTACGGACCCGAGAACGACAGCTCGAACTCGAGATCGGCGAACCGCTGTTCGACCTCACCGGCCTCGCGTTCGAGTTCGGCCGCCAGCGACTCGTCGCCCTCTTCGATCGCGAGGTCGACGAGGCCTAGGAGATCGCGTACGCGCGCCGCGAGCCCTCTCCAGGTGTCGACGGTGCGCCGTAGCTGCGCCAGACGGCGCATCGTGGCCTGCGCGGCCTGCGGGTCGCTCCAGAAGTCGGGACGAGAGGATTGGCGTTCGAGGTCGGAGGCTTCTTGTTCGAGGGCGTCGATGTCAAAGACGCACCATGACGTGGGTGATCTGGTCGAGAAGGCGCTGCAACCGCTTCCGGAGTTCTTCCATCGATATGTCCTGCCTCGGTTCGCTGTGTGGAGATTGCTCTTCCGTCTGCATCATGCCGAAGCGGAAACCGACTGCGCAAGCAGTGCGCGCTTCCGCTCGCGGGCGGCGTGGTCGGCCAGACGAGTCGGCTCGGGCAGGCGGAACTTCGGCGCGCACCGCAACGTCCAGTCCTCGCACGCGCGAAGGCTGAGCCTGTGTCCCACCGAGACATACACCGGGCGGACGCCCGTCTGGGTGCGCACGACGCTGCCGATGACCTCTCCGTCGTCGACCAGCGGCGTCACGCTTCCGCGTTCGGGCCCTGGAGGCGTCTCGACCCCGCACAGCCGCGATTTCGCACAGCCGATGGCCGGCAGGTCCAACAGCAGGCCGAGATGGCACGCGAGCCCGAACCGCCGCGGATGGGCATAGCCCTGCCCGTCGACGATCAGGAGATCGGGGATCGAACGAAGCCGCCGGAACGCCTCGCACAGAATCGGCGCTTCACGAAACGACAGGAGCCCGGGAATATACGGCGTCGTGACCGGCGCTTCGACGACGACCGTCTCGACCGGCTCCAGGTCGGGGTACGAGACGACTACCACGGCTGCGACGGCGACGCCGCCTCTCCGCCCCGCCGCGATGTCCGCGCCCGCGATCAGCCGCACGGCGGCCTCGGGCAGGTCGCCCTCGCGCACCACCAACGGTGCGAGCCGGCGTTGGGTCTCGATGGCCTCCCGGTACGACAGGTCCCATGGATGCAGATCGCGGACGTCCACTGCGGCCATTGTACGCCTGGCTCGGCTTGTTCGCGGCCCTTCCGCCTTCTAGCATGGGGCCGCATGATTCGCATCTGGGCGCTCGGCGCGGTCGGCCTCCTCCTGGCAGCCTGCGGTATCGGATTCGGCGGCGGTTCGGAAGGCACGGAAGTCTTCGTTCGCCTCCAAGCGCCGAGCGAGGTTCGGGCGGGGGAGCGCGCGCGGCTCACCGTGACGTACGAACAGCCCTATCCCGTCGACATCGATGTCGAGTGCGTTCTGAAGAAGGGTAAGCGGACCGTGCAGACCCTCGGCCGCGAGACTATTCCCGCCATGCCCGGCGCCGACCCGACCGACCCACGCCAGACGCCCGAAGCGGGCTCGTTCGACCTCTCCTTTGTGCCACGGGCGGTGGGATCGTTCTGGCTGGTGTGCGAGACGCCAGCCGACGACAACAACTTCGTGGCCCGCAGGATTACCGTCCTGCGGAACACGGCCTCGAACTGATGCGGCTGCCGCTTGCCCGCGCGGCCTCGCGTCCGGTACACATGGCGGGACATGGCTGATTCGCCTCACGCAGGGTCGCCCCGCGTCCTCTTCGTCTCCGTCGAGATGAGCCCGCTGGCCAAGGTCGGTGGCCTCGCGGACGTCGCCGGCTCGCTTCCCGTCGCGCTCCGCAGGTTGGGCGCCGACGTGCGTCTCGCGATGCCGTTCCACGCGGTGATCGACCGAGCCTCGCTCGACGCTTCGCCCGCAGCGGAGCTCACCGTTCGCACTCGCGACGCCGCCGATCGCGCGACGCTGTGGCGCGCGTCCGTCAAGGGCGTGCCCCTGTACCTCGTCGAGAACGAGCGCTTCTTCGGACGCGAGCGCGTGTACGGATACGACGACGACGTCGAGCGGTGGGTGTTCTTCTGCGACGCCCTTCTCGCGAGCGCGGAGGCGCTCGACTTCGCGCCCGAGGTTCTGCACCTTCACGACTGGCACACGGCGTTCGTGCTCACCCGGCTGCTCGACGCAGACCATCCTTGGCAGGCGTGCGGGACACTGTTCACGATCCACAACCTCGGCCTGCCCGGCCCCTTCGACGCCGGGCTGGCGCGAGCGCTGGGATTCCCGGAACGGGCGCTCGTCGTGCCGGAAGGCGCCGATCCGGGGCTCGCGTACACGGGCATGGCGCAGGGAATCCTGCATGCCGATTACGTGAGCACGGTCAGCAAGACCTACGCCCGCGAGATCTTGACGCCAGAATACGGCTTCGGCTTCGACCCGCTCCTCCGTGCGCGAGCGGACCGCGTTACCGGCATCGTCAACGGTATCGACTACGACGAGTGGAACCCGGCGACGGACCCGCATATCGTGAACTTCGACGCCGCGACCCTGGACCGGCGTATCGAGAACAAGCGCGAGCTCCAGCGCCGGTCGGGCTTCGCCGTCCGCGACGAGACGCCGCTCCTCGGATTCGTGGGGAGGCTGTTCCACCAGAAGGGCGCCGACATCATGCTGGACGCGGTGTCCCAGCGACTGGAGGCGGGCGATGACCTGCAGCTCGTCGTCCTCGGGACGGGCGACGAGGCCCTGCACGAGCGGCTGCGAGCTGTCGAAGCCCGCTTCCCCGAGCGGGTCAGGGCCTACATCGCCTTCGACGTCCCGCTGGGACAACGCATCTACGGTGGATGCGACCTGTTTCTCATGCCTTCCCGCTACGAACCCTGCGGCCTGGGCCAGATGATCGCGCAGCGGTACGGAGCGGTCCCGGTGGTGCGGCGGACCGGCGGCCTCGCGGACACGGTGGAGGCGTTCGACCCGGTTGCCCAGACCGGGACGGGCTTCTTGTTCGACGAACCCACGCCGCAGGCGCTCGCAGAGGCCCTCACCAAGGCGTTCGCAGCCTTCGCCGATCGCGAGGCCTGGCGCGCGCTCCAGCGCCGCTGCATGGCGCGAGACTTCTCCTGGGGACAGGCGGCCGGGCAGTACGTGGATCTGTACCGGCAGGCCATGGCGGCCCGCGCAGCCGCCCGCGCCCCGACGGAGGCGTGACATCGACGACAGGCTGTTCATCGGCGTCGACCTCGGAGCCACCAAGGTCCTCGCACTCGTCGCCCGGGCGACGGGCGAGGTGCTGGCTTCGTGCCGCCGCCCGACGGACGCCCATGAAGGGCCAGCAGCGGTCGTCCAGCGGATCGTCGAATGCGCCCGCGAAGCCCTCGACGAAGCAGGCGTGACGATGGACCGCATCGCCGGGGTGGGCGCGATGGCCGCGGGCCCGCTCGATCTCGCTCGAGGCGTGATCACCACGCCGCCGAATCTTCCCGGGTGGCGCGACGTGCCGCTCAGGGATTTGCTTTCGGCCGCGTTCGGCCTTCCGGTGCTGCTCGAGAACGACGCCAACGCGCAGGGGTACGGTGAATACCGGTTCGGGGCCGGAAGAGGCGCGCGGAACCTGCTGTTCGTCACTGTCTCGACGGGCATCGGGGGCGGTATCGTGTTGGACGGCCGGGTGTACCACGGCGCATCGGGAGCCGCAGGAGAGGTCGGGCACGTCCCCCTCGACCCTGACGGTCCGCCGTGCGGCGCGGGGCATCCGGGCGATCTCGAAGCGATGGCGTCGGGGCTCGCCATCGCGCGTGAGGCGGAAGCGGCGCTGCACCGGGGCGAGTGCTCCGTTCTGCGGCGGCTCGCTGCAGAAGGGCGCGAGGTGACAGCCGAGACCGTGGCGGAGGCCGCGTCGCTCGGAGACTCCGACGCAGCCGCTATCATTCAGCGTGCCGGCCGTTGGCTGGGCATGGGCCTGGCCGGCCTGGTCAACGTCCTCAACCCGGACACCCTGGTGCTCGGGGGCGGACTGACCAATCTCGGGGATGCGTACCTCACGCCGGCGCGGGAAGAGCTCCAGCGGAGGGCCTTCCCGCAGGCGTTCGCCGACCTCCGTGTAGCGGTCGGTTCCCTGGGGGAGCGAGCGGGAGCGCTCGGGGCCGTGGCGCTCGTGGCGGAGCAGAGCGGTGAATCGTGACGGAGACGTAACTTCGAGACGTGCAGGCCGGTGGAACACGTGCCGACAATCAGGGAGAGAGCTTAGGAGCTCCCCCGGCCGGGAAAACGGAGACAGGGAACGGACCGAGCCATGAACCGCATCGCACGGATGGTACTGCCACGTAGCGCACCGGCGCACATCGCCGAATTCATCGCAGTCGTCTTCCTCTGGCAGGCCTCCGTCGGGGTGTTCTTCCTGTCGATCGTCCAGCAGTACCTTCCCGTCCAGCTCGACGCGAGCCCCGCCTTTCCCGGCTATGCGATGGCCATCTACGGAGGCGTCCGGTTCCTCTGGCAGACACCCGCCGGGTGGATCGCCGACCGCATCGGCCGCCGTCTCACGATGGTGATCGGGATGGCCATCGGTATCCCGACGCTATTCCTGATGCTCCAAGTCCCCGAACCTCACGCGTTCCTGGGCCTGAGCGCGGTCCTCGGTCTGAGCGCCGCAACCATGTGGCCCGCCCTCATGGCCCACCTGGGCGAGACGCTCCCGCAGAACCGCCGGGGCTCCGTGATGAGCGCCATGAACGCGGCGGGCATGGTGGGGCTCGGCCTCGGCACGGTGGTCGGCGTCGTGCTTATGGACTTCATCTCGTACAAGGCCGCGTTCGCCGCGTGCCTCGGGTTCAACGGTCTCGCGCTCGCCCTCGCGGCCCGCAAGTGTTCGTTCCGGGTTACGCCTGCCGTCTGTGCGCCGAAATGCGCCACGCCTGACGGAGGCCGAACGCTGACACCGGCGGTGGTGTCGCTGGCTGCCATCGTCCTGTTCCTGAGCCTCGGCACGACGATCCACACGCCCGTCGTGGGCCGGTACGTCACCGAGGTGCTGGACACCAAGCTGTACATCATGGCCCTGTTCCTCATCCCGTCGGCGACGGTCGCCGCCATCGTCGTGCTCAAGTTCGGTCACGTGGCCGACAGGCTCGGCCGCCACGTACCGCTCATCGCAGGACTCTTCCTCGCGGCGCTGTCGCTGTTCCTGCTCACGCTCACGCGGAACCCGCTGCTCGCGGTCAACCTCGCGGTGCTGGCGGGGCTGGCGTACGCCGTCAGCCTGCCGGCCTGGAGCGCCGCCGCGCTCGACGCCACCGACATCGGGAGCCGCGGGCTGCTCCTGGGTGCGATGACGGCCATCCAGGGTCTCGGCGGGGCGTTGGGCCAGGCCCTCGGCGGGCGCGTCGGAGAGATGTACGGGCCGCTCGCTCCGTTCAAGTTCGGCGCCCTGCTCCTCATCGTCGCCCTCATCCTGACGCTCTGGCATCTGCAGATCACCCGGCGGCAGCGCCGCACCGCCGAGGCCGTCGCCCTTCTGACTGTGCCGTCCGAACGCTAAATCGCCGGCGGATAGACCTATCGTAGGACGACCTGAGCCGCTCCGAGACAGAGGCGCGATGGCGCCATCGCGTCCGGCCCGTCATACTCCGGAACATGACGACGGCGACTGAATCCACGTCGTCCCGCAGCCGTCGGCCGTCGCCCTTCCGTTCGTTCCGCCACCGCGACTACACGCTGCTCTGGCTCGGCATGTTCATGGGCAGCGCGCTCATGCCCATGCAGTTCGTGACGCAGGTGTTGTTCCTCGCGGACCGCACGGGCGAAGGGTCGAGGCTGGTGCTCGCCGGCCTGCTCGGCGCCACCCGCGGAGGCGCCATGCTCGGGTTCAGCCTCTTCGGCGGCGCGCTGGCCGACCGCTTCGACCGGCGGAAGCTGCTCATGGTCACCCAGACGCTGGGGATGCTCACCAGCGCCGCCGTGGCCGTGGTGATGCTGACCTCGCCCGGGGGAGACGCAGTCACGGTCGCGCTGTTCCTCGTACTGATCTTCGTCGCGTCCGGCCTCGGCGCCGTCGACGCGCCCACGCGCATCGCGATGGTTCCCGAGCTCGTGGGGCGCGAGGACCTGCCCAACGCCATCGCCCTCGACGCCGTCGCCATGCAGATCGCGTTTCCCATCGGCCTGCCGCTCACGGGCGTCCTCATCGACACCATCGGGTACGGCTGGACGTACGTGGTAACGCTGTGGGCGTATGCGTCCATCGTCGTCGCGCTGGCCCTGATGCGCTATCGCCGGACGCTTCCACCGACGGGGCGTTCCGTGATTCGCGATGTCCGGCTCGGGCTCCAGTATGCGCGGTCGCACCCCGCGGTCCTGTGGATCATTCTGCTCACGTTTTCTGTGAGCGGCCTCGGGTTCCCCGTCGTGGCCAACCTCGGCCCCGTGTGGACGAGCCGGGTCCTGGGCCTGTCGGCGACGGGCGTGGGGCTCCTCGCGATGACGTGGGGCGTGGGGTCGATGGTCGCCTCGCTCGCCATGACGAACGTGGGCCACTTCCAGCGGAAGGGCTGGCTCCTCATCGCTGCGGCGGCGGGCTTTTCGGCGTGCGTCGTTGGCTTCGGCTACTCCAGGCTCATCCCGCTGTCTGCGACGTTGAACCTCGGACTCGGTGGGCTGCTCACCGTCCAGTCGGTGTCGGCGACATCCCTCGTGCAACGGACGGTGCCTAACGACGTTCAGGGGCGCGTGATGAGCCTGTTCATGATGAGCCAGGGCATCTCTCAGGCGCTGACGCTGCCCATTGGCGCGCTCGCCCAGTTGGCGACCTTCGAGCTGACGATGCCGCTCCTGGGATGGACCAGCCTCGCGCTGGTGCTCCTCATCGCCGCGACCCGCCGCGAGGTCAGAGACGCCGGCCGCCTCCCGGAGGCCTGACCTCACCGGGTGTAGGCGAGCGAGCGCTCCACCAGGCGCTCCAACCTTTGGAGGCCTGCGGGACCGATGATTCGTGCGACGTCGAAGATATACCGCACATTCCACAGGCCCGAGCGTCTGACCACATCCGAATAGGCGAACTGTCCGAGCCAGGCATCAGAAGGTCGGCACACTTCGCAGAGGGACAGTGTCGCGATAAGTTGTTGCTCGAGGTCGTTCCGCTCCCATGCGTCGGGAGCCCACAGTGTCCGGAAGGAAAAGGATTCCCTCAGAAGCTCCGACACGTGGCCCTCGTACGGCCGACACAGTTCGCAGGTGGGCGCATCCTGCTTCTCCCAGTGCCCCTGGCCCGGGCCGGGCCGCAGGCAGGGGTGATCTGCCTGCGTGCGCCTCATAAGCGCCCCTCCCAGAAACTTCCGGAACACGCTCCCGTTCTTTCGGCCGGTGTAGTGATTCCGCAGTCTTCGTTTGAGTCCCGCTGGAGATCCAGGGTGATTGCCGACGCGCACGATCCGCCCCGCCGGAGCGTGTGGCGAGGTCTCGGTTCGCTCGAAAAAGAAGTAGAGCCCATCGTTGAAGGGCACGTCGGCTGGCCTTCGATACGAAGGCAGCCGCAAGATAAGCTCATGAACCCGTCGACAATGTTCGGTGGCTACCATAACCTCGTCAACGCCCCCAGGACGAGTCCCCAGAGCCAGACCCGTCCCTCGCCGGTGCCCGCCGTCTCCGGGTGGGGCGGCAGGATCGGGCCAGCTCGCTGAACCCGCGGGTCGAAGACGCGGGCCTGCGCCGACACAAAGCCGAGATCCTGGAGTCGCCGTTCGATGTCGCGAAGGAGCCGCGACGCCTTACGCGGCGACAGACCCATCAAGATTCCCTCCGCGTGCCACGCGACGTTGACCAGCGGCGGCGTGCGCGGGTCCTGCAACATCGCGGTCACGGTCGACCGCCGCCCGTCAGGCCAGAGTACGCGCAACCTTGCAGCCATCGGTGCCTCCTAGAACTTGGTGAATGGCCTCGGAAACCGCGCGTCGAATGCGGCCAGCCGGTCCGTGAACGCGGCTTCCAGCAGGTCGACAAGAATGGGACTGAGCTGCGTCGGCCCGCGAGATCCCGTGCTCTCGATGATCTTCACACCCGGAACCGACGCGAGCATCTTCGTGTAGTCATGACTCCCCATCGCGTAGGTGGGAAGCCCGCACCGGGCCGCGATGCGAGCACATATCGCCGGGAGGCACACTGACCACTGCCTCGTGGTGTATGGAATCCCGTTGGCGTTTGCGATTCCGCGGTTAAAGGTGGCCTGGTAGCTCGTCGCTGGCTCCAGGGCATGAAGCACCCCGTAGCCGCCGGAGAGGAAGAACCACTGTAGGGTCCCTTCCTGGAGACGCGTCCGAGCAGCCGCCAGGAGGTCCGACCTCCTTCGCAAATCCCCGTACGCCCTGCCTGTGTGGACGTACAAATCCAGCGCGAGCGTCGTTCTCTGTCCGCGCCGCGCCCTCGGATCGCTCAGCACCTCTTCCCGGGTTCGCCGGAGCTCCTCTCGAAGCAAGGGATCGTCGAGGTATTCGTCTGAGGTCACGACGCGCGCCCCGGCGGAGATGGCGTAGGAATCGTCCTTGCCGGCGCTGCAGGCCGTAAACAGCAGAATCGGTTGCACGTCCCGGCCCTCCTTTCCAGTTCGGATGGACGAGACCATACCTCCCGGCGGTCCGCATGTCAATGCTTACGATTATACAAGTATCATGCACATACTGTGTACTATCTCGTCAGAGACTGTCAGGTATGTGCAATAACTGTGCCATACACTGGGCGACACGTCAGCACGAATGGGACAGCCGACCGCAGATCGGCGGCACCCCTGCCGCTACCTGTACCGGCGGCTCGTGCTGATGCGGCCGGACCGGCGTCCTTCGCGGCGGCCGCGAAGCGACCCGTACGACGTCCGCGCGAACTCGTGGAGCAGGTCGCCCTCGTCCGTTGCGGCGAGCTGGCGGCGAAGCTCGAAGATCTGGTCGCGGAGCAGCGCCGCGCGTTCGAACTCCATCGCCTTCGCCGCTGCCTTCATCTCCGCCTCGAGATCCTTGATCAGCCGGAACATCTGGTCCTTCGGGAGGTCGACCGGACCCATGTACTCCACCGGTTGCTCGGCGGCCTTCTTGACGTGGTCCGTGATGTCACGGATCGCTTTGTGGATGCCCTCGGGCGTGATGCCGTGCTCGCGGTTGTACGCCTCCTGAATCGCGCGGCGGCGGTTCGTCTCGTCGATGGCGTAGCGCATGGAGTCCGTGATGGTGTCGGCGTACATGATGACGTGGCCGTTCACGTGCCGCGCCGCGCGCCCGATGGTCTGGATGAGCGAACCGCCCGACCGGAGATAACCCTCTTTGTCCGCGTCGAGGATGGCCACCAGCGACACTTCAGGAAGGTCCAGACCCTCGCGGAGCAGGTTGATCCCGACCACGACGTCGTATACGCCCTGACGCAGGTCGCGCAGGATTTCGACCCGCTCCAGCGTGTCGATCTCGCTGTGCAGGTAGTGCGTCCGGATCCCCATCTCCTGCAGGTAGTCCGCGAGGTCTTCGGCCATCTTCTTGGTCAGCGTCGTCACCAGGGCCCGTTCCCCGCGGTCGACCCGAACGCGAATCTCGTGCAGGAGGTCGTCGATCTGATTCTTGGTCGGCTTCACCTCGATGGTCGGGTCCAGGAGGCCGGTGGGACGGATGACTTGCTCGACGACCTGCTCGCTGACCTCGAGCTCGTAGGGCCCCGGCGTCGCC
>DATLZC010000125.1:0-5448 GCA_035574215.1 Dehalococcoidia bacterium
TGTTGCGGACGCCTTCGACGGGCCGCGGGCCGCTCCGCGGCGTCGTCGCCCGGACCTCCGCGTCCATGGTGAGATCGACCCGCTCGACGCCGGGAAGCGCCTCGAGGGCGCGGGTGACCTCGGCGCGAATCTGCTCGTTCAAAGGGCACGCCGGTGTGGTGAGCACGACACGGAGCGAGACGGTCCCGTTCTCGACCTTGAGGTCGCGGACCATGCCCAGTGAAACGATGTCGCGGTGGAGCTCGGGGTCCTGAACCTGTCTGAGGGCGGCCAGCACGTCCTGCTCGCTGGCCTTCTTTCCGAACATGTGAGTGTTCCTCGCCTCGATCGGGACGGCGCTCCCGCGCGCGTCCCTCACCCTATCGACTGCGCCTCGAAGGCGCCAGCGCCCATCCGCCGGGCGCGCGGCCACGTATGCACAGGGAGAGCGCGCTACCCAGTCCAGTATAGGGCGGGGCCGGGCATAGAACCAGTCTGGATGCTTTTTTCGGTTTCTTTCATTACATTCAGGAAAAGCTTGACTCATGGGCCAGGGCGCGGTACGCTGGACGGCTCACGGGGGAGCTGCACCGACAAAGGAGGTGTCCCCATGACGCAGAGCGCGACACCGGTCACCGGCGACGAGCGCCAGGAAGCCGCCACCTGCCGGCACCACTGGATCATCGAGGTCCCCAACGGCCCCACCAGCCGCGGCGTCTGCAAGCGCTGCGGGGCCGAGCGCGAGTTCAAGAATTCGTCCGAGGACTACATCTGGGACCACGACGCCCTCGCCAGTCAGGCCGGGCGATGGCGCGGCCGCGGGAGCGCCGCCGTCGACCCTTCGCCCCCTCGCGAGGAGTGGTAGACGTCCCGCATCCGTCGCGCACCGAACGCCCCGGCCCGCCCCCGGGGCGTTCGTGTGTTCCGAGCGCGGCCTACGCCGCTTCCTCGACGCGCAGCCCGTAGAGATCCGCCAGCGTCGTCACCGGCGTCAGGCGTTCCCGCGCCGCCCGGAGCAGCTCGCCCGGGCCCAGCGCGTCGCCGCCGAAGCGGGCGCGTCCGACCCGCAGGCGCAGAGGATGCTTCGGATCGCGCTCGCGGCGCCGTTCCAAAGCGGCCAGCGCCGCCTCCACCACCAGCTCCGTGACATCGGGCCCGGACGCCATCTGCAACACCGCGAGCTCCGTCGGCCCGATGACCGCGACGACGTCGCTCGCGCGGATCTCGTCAGCGATCACCCGGCCGAGGTCGCGCAGCGCCTCGGGCTTCGGCGGGCGGAAGTGGCCGATCTCGTTGACCTGGTTCGTCTCGATGCTGAACAGCACCACGTCGAAGGCGCCCCCGTGCTCGGCGGCCCGCTGCGATTCCAGATAGAGGCGGTCGAGGAAGTAACGGCGGTTGCGGAGGCCCGTCACCTGGTCGTACACGCTGGTCCACGCCACGACGGCATCGCGCTCGCGTTCGGTCGAGGCGCGCAGGAACAGCGCCGCCACGCCGGTGAAGCCCAGGGCGATTACCAGCAGCATGGTCAGGCTGAACTCCTGCGTGTAATCCTCGAAATCGAGCCCGACCTGCATCCAGGGAATGGCCCACGCGAGGTAGAGCACGAACAGAAGCAGGAACGCGAACGTCGTGAGGCGCGTCCACTTCAGGAGCCTGAAGTAGCGTCGAACCGGGTTCGGCTGGCCGGCTGGTTTGTTGCGGACTCCCTGCACCACTCATCCCCGGCGACGCGACGCGCCGCCCTCTCCATGTAAGGAATCGGACGCGGCCTCGTCGCCGTGAACCGGAGGCGTCAGTTTTCGAGGCCCAGCTCTCGCGCCTGCCGGAGCGTCCGTTCGCGCAGCTCCCGGGGACGGGGTAGCGGAGCGACGAGCTGCCCGCCTTCGATGAACGGCTCGAGCAGCGGCGACCGAGTCCCGCCGCACTCGCAGCGCGCGCCGTCGGCGTCGAGAGGCAGGATCGCGTCGCGGTGGCACGACCCGCAGCGCCATACCTGCTTCCGGCCGCTCCACTTGCCGCGCTTGCCCACCGGCGCCCCGTCGATCTCCATCAGGTCCATCGCGAAGTCGACGATGGGCGCGTCCGCGATGTGCGTCCCGATGCCGAATCCGTCGACGATGTCGCGCAAGGCGCGCACGTCGTCCTCGCCGATGCCCCCGCTGACGTAGAGACGGACGTGGCGATAGCCCCGCAGGTCGAGCTCCCAACGCACCTCCTCGAGCAACTGACGGAAGTTGCCCCGACGCGAGGCCGGCGTGTCCAGGCGCACGCCGTGCAGCCGCTCGCCCAACGCTTCCGCCACACGGATCGCCTCGAACTTCTCGTCCTGGAACGTGTCGATGAGGGCCACGCGCGGCACCTCTGGCGCGATCACCTCGTCGAACGCCCGCACGGCCTCGACCGTGTCGCCGAACTGCAGGATGAGGGCGTGGGGCATCGTGCCCGTGGGATCGGCGTCGATGAGTTCGGCCGACTCGATGACCGACACGCCATCGCAGCCCCCGATGAAGGCGTTCCGCTCGATCATGGGCGCGATGGCGGGATGGAGACGACGCGCCCCGAAGCTGAGCACGATGCGGTCGCCGGCGAGGAGCTTGCACCGGGCCGCGGCCGTGGCGATGCCGCTCGCCTGACAGAGGAAGCCCAGCAGCGCCGTCTCCAGCACGCCGAACGCGAGGTACGGCCCGCTGATCTCCATCACCGGCTCGAACGGGCGAAACGGCGTGCCCTCGGGCATGGCGCGAACATCCACGGGCAGCCCCTGTAAGACCTCCGCGCACTCCTCGAGCCCCGCGAGCACTGCCCAGGGCCAGTCCTGCGGCAGCTTCTTGCAGATGAACTCGGCCCGCACGTGCCGGTTCATCCCCTTCGCCTTCAGAATCTGCGCCGTGCGCGCGAAGTAGACGTCCGTCACACGGCCGGCGCGGATGTCATCGAGGGTCGCCACGTGCAGCGGCATGGGCCACCTCCACTTCGTCCGGTTGTGCGGGTCCGCTCGCTCCGCCGCGCCAGATGAGACGCACCGCGGCCCCGATGGCGAGCGCCAGCCCGCCCCAGAGCAGTTCCTCCATTTTCAGATAGCTCACCATGAGGAACGTGCCGGCAAGACCCGCGAGCGGCACGAGGTCGAGCCTGCCGACGCGCAGCGTCACCTGGAATCTCCCCGGTTTCGGCGGCGTCCTCCAGCGCAACGTCAACAGCGCTCCGTTCACAGCGATGAACGAGAGGAAGATCATGAAGTTCGTCATGCCCGCCACCACCTCGATGTCGCCCGGCGCCACCAGCGCGGCGCCCGCGAGGCTGATGGCCACGGTCGCCGCGCCGGGCGTGCGCCGCCCGGGCAGGACGCTCCCCAATGGCGCGGGCAGCGCCCCTTCCTGCGCCATCCCGTAGACGATGCGGGACATGGACACAATGAGCAGCAGGACCGTGTTCCCGGTCGCGAACAGGGCGATGACGGACAGGGCTCTCGAGCCGCCGTCGCCCAGCCGGTCCCGCACGACGTCGGCGAGGGGCGCGTCGGAGGCCGCGAGCGTCTCCCATCCGCTCACGCTCACCGCCGTCAGCGCGACGAGGCCGTAGAAGACGGCCGCGACGCCCAGCGCGAGACCCACCGACATCGGGATCACGCGGTCTGCGTCGCGCGTCTCTTCGCTCAGTTTCGTGATGTGCTGGAACCCGATGTAGGCGAAGAACACCAGCGCCGTCGCCCTGAGGACGCCGGGCAGAGCCTCCGGGCTCTCGAAGTAATCGACATCGCCCACGTGGGGCAGGCCGACGGCAATGACCAGCGCCAGCCCGCTGAGCTCGATCAGGGTGAAGACGACGGAGAGCCAGACCGACTCACGCACGCCCCAGAGCGCCACGAGGGTGCTCGCCCCGATGAGCAGCCACGCGCCCGTTCGCTGGTCCAGCGGCGTCAGCGACTGCAGGTAGCCTCCGAAGCCGAGGGCCACCGGCGCGATGGCGATGACGCTACCCGCGATGACAGCCCATCCTGTCAGAAACGCGGGCCAATCGCCCCACGCCGGCCGCACGTAGTCGTATTCGGCCGCGGCCTTCGGGATGAGGTTCGACAGGGCGGCGTAGCTGAGGCCGGTGAGCGCCGAGGCGACAGCGGCGAAGAGAAACGCCGCCCACAGCGCATTCCCGGCGTCCTCCGCCGCCACGCCGACCAGCGCGTAGATACCCGCGCCGAGGATGATGCCGACGCCGCTGAGCGTGACCTCGACGAGGCCGAGCTCGCGGCGCAGCCCGGGCTCCGCGGTCACGTCCCTCGCTCCGCCATGGCGTCATGATACGGAGCGCCTGTGGCAGGGGCTACGCGTCGCTGGAGGGGGCGGGCCGCTTCAGGAAGATGAGGAACGGCGGTCGGCGTCCCGGAACCGGCGCTCGTCCACCGCGGTCAACGAATGGGGGCTCGAGCCGTGCAGGATGTACTCCTCCCAGGCCAGCGTACCCCTGCGGAATTTCTCGCGAAGATGGTCGAGCGACCGGGCGATGGACCGCAGGTCCGGGGATTTCGCCTTCCGCGCTCGCAGCAATCGCTTCACGCTTCCTTCGTCCTCCAGAGCCGAGGGCACGCTCGCGCGCCCCCGCTCGGTCCCACGTAAATATCGGACGCCGGCGCCAGCGTCTGAGCGGCGGGTGAGTGACAACGGGCTCCGTCGCACATCGTTCATCCGGCGGCAACATGGCGTTAACGAATCACGGCTACACTGGATGGAGCGGTTCGATAGGTCGCCAGAACGGAGGTGAGCACGCCATGCTGTTCGCGTTACCCGAATTCGTCGAGGCCACGCTCGCCGAACGCGAGGCCGAAGCGCGCCGGATGGCCGTCGCGCTGGCCGGCGAGCGCGCCGTGGGCGGCGACCGCCCCGGCGTCAGCGGCGCCCTGAAGCTCCTCCTGGGAGAGCTCGTCTGGGCGCTCATCGGCGTCGAGCTTCCCGCCGACCACGGACGCTCTCCCCGCTCTCTCACTCGGGCCGCCCTGCGCGCCGCTCGCTGACCCCACGCGCTCAATCTCGCCCCGCGTTCGTCCGATTGTTTACTACGAGGCGCGATTCGTTCATGTACGGAGGGGGAGCCGTGGAGTGGTCGGAGCGGAATCCGGAGGCGGCGCAACAGGCGGCGGAGATGCCGGAAGAGATCGAACGGCTGCACGAAGCGGCCAGGGAGAGACCCGAACGTCCGGACGGCTGGTACGAGCTCGCGACGGCGCTCCAGGACAAAACGGCCTCGCGGACGCCCGCCCAGCGCCAACTCGTGCTCGACGCGCTCTCCCGCTTCCTGGACCTCGCGCCGAAGAACGACCGCCGCCGCGCGGACGCCCTCGAGCGGTTCAACGCCGAGATCAAGGAGGAGGCGCGGCGCCGCTACGATGCGGGCGAACTCACCGCCCCGGTGACCTGACAGGCGCCCGCTTCCCGGGGGACGTCGCGAACCCCTCCAGCGCCAGCAGGTGGA
>DATLZC010000126.1:0-2505 GCA_035574215.1 Dehalococcoidia bacterium
TCGTCGTACCGCGTGACCACGTCGTCGGCCCGCAGCCGCTGCACCAGCAGGCGTGCGCTGCGCGCCGCGGTCTCAGGGTCCACGGTCTCGCCGAGCAGCGCCCGCAGCTCCCATGCCACGAGCGCGAACGTCCCCCCGTCGCGTCGCGCCCGCTCGATGGCCTCTCCGACGGCCCGCAGGAACTCCTCTCGCGTCGCTAGCCGCAGCGGCGGTTCCATACGCTCGGGCAGGATCGCCGCCTGCGTCGGCGCTGTCTCCGCCCGGCCCCGGTCGCGCTTGAACAACCACATCTCGATGGGCTCCACTGCAACTCCAGAGGGGCTCGCTGTTCCAGATGGAGTATCGTCCGCGGGCGGCGACTCTGGAGGCGCCCGCGGCGGTCACTCGACGAGGCGCCGCAAGAGCGCGCGGAGCCTCGGCGCGCGCTCCAGGGCCTTGCGCAGCCCCTCGATGGCCTGCTCGTCCACCACCAGCGGGTTTCGCTGGAAGCGACCCGCGTGGTCGTAGAAGCAGAATCGGACCGCCACCGATCCCGCCGCTTCGCCCTCGGTAGATTCGAGGAGCTGGATACACGGCACGTGGTACGGGCCAGTGTAGGACGCTTCCTCTGCGATATGGCCGCTCCCCCAATGCAACGTGAACGGGCGCGGCGTCGTTCGTTCACCTGCCATGGTGACGACTCCTCCTGTGGCTGTGTGTGCGTTCGGCGGACACGATCGTCCGTTCTCGGCTCAGATTCAAGTCGCGCCGTCACCCGTCCGATACTTGCAATGGTGAAGCGCCTCGCTTCGAGCCGGGGCTGCGCGGACAACGGAAAGGACGCATCATGCCGCCCAGCGCTCGCCGAGGGCGCGACTCGGAGAACGCACGGGTCAACAAGCTTCTCAGGATTCTGGTCGAAGGCACGTCGGGCGCCGTCGGACGCGACTTCTTCGCGTCGCTGGCGACGCATCTCGCCGCAGCCCTCGAGGTGCGTTGCGCGTTCGCCGCGGAGCTCGTCGACGGCGAGCGGCTGCGGCTGCTCGCCCTGTGTGTCGACGGGGAATCGCGGCCCCCGTTCGAATACGCCGTCGAAGGCACGCCGTGCGCCATGGCGCTCGAGCGGGGACGATTCGCCGTGCGCTCCGGCCTCTCGCAACGCTACCCGCGATGCGACGAGCTGCTGGGAACGCAGGCGCACAGCTACATCGGCGCGCGATTGGAGTCGGCGGCCGGTGAGCCAATCGGCGTCCTCGGCGTGCTCGACAGCAGGCCGCTCCGGGCCGATGGCCCCGCCGCGGCCATCATCGGCATCTTCGCGGCGCGCGCGTCGGCCGAAATCGAGCGGCTCCGCGCCGAGCAGGCCAGACGGCAGTCCGAAGAACGGCTGCGCGCTGTCGTCAGAAACGCCCCGCTGCTGCTCACCGCCATCGACCGGGACGGCGTCTTTCGCCTGGTGGACGGCAGGCTGGCGGAGCGCGGGGGCGTCGACCCCGCCGCCCTGACTGGCAAGTCGTTCCGGGACGTCCTGCAGGGCCGGCCGGAATCCGTACGAAATGTCGAGCGCGCCTTGGCCGGCGAAGCTGTCACCTCCGTCGAACGGTTCCGCGACCTGTTCCTCGAGGCTCGGTATGTCCCGGTCCGCGACGCTGACGGCGCAATCGCCGGCGTTATCGGCGTGGCCCTCGATGTCACCGAGCGCGAGCAGGCGTTCCGGTCGCTGCAGGCCAGCGAAGCGCGGCTCCGCGCCGTCGTCTCCAACGCGCCCATCGTGCTGTTCGCGATCGACCGGGACGGCACATTCACGCTGTCCGAGGGCAAGGGGCTCGAAGCGCTGGGCCTGCGAGCCGGCCAGGTCGTCGGGCTCTCGGCCTTCGAGGTGTACCGCTCGTACCCCACCATCGTCGGCAACCTCCGGCGCGCTCTAGCCGGGGAAGCGGTGACCGACACCGTGGCCGTCAACGGCTTCTACTTCGAGACCCACTACCTCCCCGTCCGCAACAGCGTCGGCGAGGTCGAGGAGGTCATCGGCGTCGCCACCGACGTGACGGAGCGCATGCGGGCGCTGGAGACGCTGCGCGAACAGGCGCGCCGCGATCCGCTGACGGGCGTCCTCAACCACGCGGCCATCACCGAGACGCTGCGCGAGCGGATCGCCGCCGCGCCGGCGGGCGAGCGGCTGGCCGTCATCCTCGCCGACGTCGACGGGATTAAGGCCGCCAACGACACGTACGGGCATCACGTGGGCGACGCCGTCCTGTGCACCGTGGCCGAGGCGCTTCACGAGGAAGGCGCTATCGTCGGCCGCTACGGGGGCGACGAATTCATCGTGCTGCTGCCGGGCGCGGGCCGCCCTGAAGCCGAGCGCTACCGCGCCACGGTCGCAGAGCGCCTCCGAGACGCCAATGTCACGGACCACGACTCGGGGGCTGTGTTGCCCGTTACCGTGGCGGCCGGCATCGCCGTGTACCCCGACGAAGCCGAGACCCCGGAAGACCTCCTGCGGCTGGCCGACAGCGCCATGTA
>DATLZC010000127.1:0-4028 GCA_035574215.1 Dehalococcoidia bacterium
TCGCCGGGCCTGGCGGGGAGCTTGAAGCGCACCTTCAGCCGTCCCGACCGCGCCCAGCGCTCGCCGAACGCGCGCTCCATCGTCTCCGAGACGTACGCCAGCGCCAGCATGCCGTGGGCGATGACGCCGCCGAACGGCGTCGTGCGGGCGAAGGCCTCGTCCACGTGAATCGGGTTGTGGTCGCCGACGGCGTCCGCGTAGGCCGCGATGGCCTCCCGAGTGACGGTGCGGCTCAGGGGCGCGACTTCGGGCGCGTTCATGCCTCCGCCTCCTGCGGCGCCATGACCGTCGTCCTGCCGGAGACGACCGGCGTCCCGTCGGGGCGGCTCACTGCGAATTCGACGACGACGATGGCCATGCCCGCCCGTTCCGACCGCTGGGTGACGCTCCCCGTCATCGTGAGCTCGTCGCCGGGGCGGACCGCGGCGTGGAACTCGACCTCCTGGCCTGTGTGAAGGGAGCCCGGCGGAAGCGAGCACGCTTCCAGAAGGCGGCGGAGCGCCAGCGCCGCCGCCGCCAGCGGCGGCACGCCTCCGGACGCCGCGTACGCGCTCTCGTTCTGCGTGGCGGCGACGTAGGTGGCGACGGCCTCCGGTGTCAGAGAGACGGCGGCGGGCGGGAAGACGTGGCCACGGGGGAGCGCCGCGATGGAGGGAAGGGACGCTGGCATGCCGCCTCTTTCTACCGGGCGCGCCGGGGTCCGTCAAACGGAGGCGCTCGCCGCGCGGCGCTTCAGGAGATGCCGCCCAGCCCGACGGGCATCCCCTCGAGGTGCGAGATGTCGTTCAGCCGCCAGAGCGCCCGCCGGTCGTCGAGCGCGCGTATGGAGGTGATGGACGCGTTGAAGGGGTAGAACGGGAAGTCGGTCCGGATGCCGAGCACCATCGACACGTACATCTGGATGACACCCGCGTGGCACACGACGGCGACGCGCTTCCCCGGGTTCTCGGCGATAATGCGGTCCATCGCCGCGCGGATGCGGGTCCGGGCGTGGAGGCTCGATTCCGCCTGGGGGAAGCTGTCCCACGTGGGGTTGGCCTCGATGCGCGCCTTGATCTCTTCGTCCGTCAGCTCCGCGAGCGCGCTGATCCCGGTCACGGCGTCGCTGCGGGCGCCGCGGATGTTCCCTTCGACCGCGCTGTCGATCTCGCGGAGGTCGTCGACGATGACGACCGGAAGGCCCGTGCGGTCCGCGATGGCCTGGGCCGTCTCTCGCGCGCGCAGGAGCGGGCTCGAGTAGATGGCGTCGACGCCGTAGGACGCCATCCGTTCCCCGAGCCGCCGGGCCTGTTCGCGCCCCACGTCCGTAAGCGGGAGGTCCGCGGAGGCGGTGTCGAGCTCGCCCAGGTTGTTGCCCGCCTGGCCGTGCCGGATGAGGTACAGCCGCGTCGCCCGGCGGTTCCCGATGAGGAACAGGTCCTGGAAGTAGTACGCCATCGGGTCTGAGCGGCGTGTGGTGTGAGTGGTCGCCTCGGTGGAACGGGTGTCGTCAGGCATGCTGGCTCTCGGATGTGAGCGCGTTGTGTCGTACCATCGAATGGCGGGAGTCGCCGCCCGAGTATAGCATCGCCTTTTCGGCGACACACGGGACCACGCAGGGGAAAGGCCCGAGATGCGTATCGAGCTGCACGGCGACGTGCTCGAGTTGTCCGAGCTCCTGAACGGCACGCGGCAGGCCACGCTGGAAGGCGCGGGCGACGGCTGGGTAGTGACGGCGCGCATCGCGTGGCGCATCGGCCTCGACGCAGCCGTGGGCGAGGGCGAGCTCACGCTCTCCCGGGATGGCGACGAGCTCTACGCCACGGTCGTCGAGGGCGAGGCGAGCGAAGCCGAGGACGGGTCCCACACGGTGAGTGCGGTCCTCGACGTCGACGGAGGCGCGGGGGCGTTCGAGGGGGTGTCGGGCCGGGGGACGCTTCGCGTGACCCTCAACGAGGAGACCTTCACCGGGGCGCTCGATTTGCCCCAACTTCGCTAGCGTCCCGGAGCGCGGAACGCCATCCGCACCTCGATGAGCCACGTTCCGCCCTGTTCGATGGCGGATCGGACGGCCCGTTCGAGGCCCTCCGGGCCGTCGAGGCGCAACGCGCGCACGCC
The DNA here is from genome assembly GCA_035574215.1 of Dehalococcoidia bacterium. GTDB lineage: Bacteria > Chloroflexota > Dehalococcoidia > DSTF01 > JACRBR01 > DATLZC01. The sequence goes on from DATLZC010000127.1 coordinate 2,098, forward strand.
GTAGGCGTCGGCCAGCTTCACGAAGTCGGGGTTGACGAGCTCGATGGCGTACCGGCGCCCCTCGAACATGCGGTCCTGCAGGTCGCCGAGGATTCCCCAGGCGTCGTCGTTGAACAGCACCACGACGACGTCGATGCCGAACTGCACCGCGGTCGCCAGCTCGGGGAGGGCGTACTGAAACCCGCCATCGCCGCATACGGCCACCACAGGGCGATCTCCCGCGGCCACCTTCGCCCCTAGCGCAGTCGGGAACGCGAAGCCGAGGGTGCCGTAGCCGGGGTAGAGAAAGGTGCGCGGCTCGTAGACGGGGAACGAGCGCGACGCCCAGTACGCCGGCTTCGTCTGGTCCCACACGATGACGCCGTCTCGCGGCACGGCCTCGCGCAGGGCTCGGAGGACCGCGGCCTCGGCTGCGCCCCGCTCCGCCGTCTTCGCCTCCAGCTCCGAACGGAACGACGCGAGCTCACCGGTCCAGGGCACGCGAGGCTCCGACGGCAACGCCTGGAGCAGCGCGGCCAGCGCCCGCCGGGCGTCGCCCGCCACCTTCACCGCCGCGGGGTAGTTCTTGTCGAACTCTCCCGGATCGATGTCGATGTGGACGATGGCCTCGGGAAGGTTCATGGACCAGGAGTTCGTCATCCCCTGCGCGAACTTCGTTCCCACGGCGAGGAGGACGTCGCCGCGGCCCACGAGGTCGGCGACCGCGGGTTCGGTGGGCCGGAACCCTGCCGACAAGGGATGGTCGTACGGAAGCGCGCCCGCCCCTTGCACCGTCGTCACCACTGGCGCCCCGAGGCGCTCGGCGACCTGCCGGAGCTCCAGCTCTGCGCCGGCGCGGTTGACGCCGCCGCCCGCCCAGATGACGGGACGCTCCGCCCGGGAAAGCAGCGCGGCGGCCCGCTCAACGGCGTCGGAGGTCGGCTCGGGGCGCGAAAACGACGCGTCCGTCACCCAGGGCACCGCTTCGACATCGAGGCGGCGGGTCAGCATGTCGGTGGCGATCTCGACGGCCTGCGGCCTCGGCCTGCCGGTGAGCATGCGTCGGAAGGCGTCGTGGATCGCGCCCGGGATGTCCTCGGTGCGGGTGACGGTGACGGCGCCGTCGGCGACGGAGGAGAGCAACGCGCGCTGGTCCTTGGGCTCGTGCAAATACCCCTTCTGCTTGCCGAGGAAGGCGGACGGGATGTTGGACGTGACGACGAGCAGCGGCACGCTGTCCCACCACGCGGTGCCGAGCGCGCCGGCGGCGTTGGCCGTCCCGGGCCCCGTCGTCAGCACGGCGACGCCCGGCCGGTTGCTGACGCGGGCGTAACCGTCGGCCATGTAAACAGCGGTCTGCTCGTGGCGGACGGCGATCTGGCGGATCTCGGGATGCGCGCGCAGCCCGTCGTAGATGGCGAGCGCGTGGATGCCCGGCAGGCCGAACACGACGTCGACGCCGTGGGCCTTCAGACTTCGGACGACGACTTCGCCGCCGTGGATCTCGCTCGTCGCCTTCGCTCCTTCGCTACCTTCGAGGCTCGGAAGCGGGCGTTCGCTCGGCCCGGACCCGCGTGGCGCCCCGGAGCGCGCTCAAGAACGCCGCCACCTCCCGGCGCGACCGCAGCTCGTACACGCGGGCGCGGTGCGGCACGTCACGCAGGTCGCGGCTGACGCCCCGGACGTGCGCCCGCCAGTGCGTGATGCCCCACAACAGGATCGAATCGCGGCTGAGGAAGCTCTGCCGCCACGATTCGCGATTCGTTCCCCAGAGCAGATCCCTCCGCCATGCGCGGGTCACCGTGCGCCTCCACAGACGGAAGTACACGAGCGGAAACGGGAGGCGGAGCCACACCACGGTGTCGGCCTGCGCCAGCACCAGCGGGCGAACCACTCCGTAGTTCCCGTCGCACACCCAGCCGTCCGTATGACTCGCGAGCGTACGGGCGACG
>DATLZC010000128.1:0-7991 GCA_035574215.1 Dehalococcoidia bacterium
CACCGCGTTGGAGACCGCAACCACCGCCTCCTGCTGGCCGATGACGCGCTCGCCCAGCACCTTTTCCATGCGCAGCAGCTTGTCGCGCTCGCCTTCGAGCATCTTGTCGACCGGGATGCCGGTCCAGCGCGACACGACGGAGGCGATGTCCTCCTCGCTCACCACCTCGTTCAGCATCCGATGCTGCTGGGCGGCTTCCGCTTCCTTCAGCCGCTTCTCCAGGCTCGGGATGACCGAGTAGGTGAGCTCGCCCGCGCGCGCGAAATCGCCGCGGCGCTGGGCCTGCTCCGCCTCGATCCTGGACTGGTCGATCTGCTCCTTCAGCTTCTGCGCATCCTGGAGCGTCCGCTTCTCAGCCTGCCACTGCTCTGTCAGGCGGCGCGACTGCTCCTCCAAATCCTCGATCTCGTCGATCAGGCTCTTCAGCCGGTCCTTGGAGGCTTCGTCGCTCTCCTTCTTCAGCGCCTCCCGCTCGATCTTGAGCTGGACCAGGCGGCGGTCGATCTCGTCGATCTCCTCGGGCTTTGAATCCACCTCCATGCGCAGGCGGCTGGCCGCCTCATCCACCAGGTCGATGGCCTTGTCCGGCAGGAAGCGGTCGGTGATGTAGCGGTTGGAGAGCGTCGCCGCAGCCACCAGCGCGCCGTCTGTGATCCTGACGCCGTGATGCAGCTCGTACTTCTCCTTGAGGCCGCGCAGGATCGAGATCGTGTCGGCCACGTTCGGCTCGCTGACGAACACCGGCTGGAAGCGCCGCGCCAGCGCCGCATCCTTCTCGATGTGCTTGCGGTACTCGTCGAGCGTGGTGGCGCCGACGCAGTGCAGCTCGCCGCGCGCGAGGGCCGGCTTCAGCATGTTGGACGCATCCATCGCGCCCTCGGCCGCGCCGGCGCCGACCAGCGTGTGCAGCTCGTCGATGAACAGGATGATGTCGCCCTCGCCGGCGGCAATCTCCTGCAACACCGCCTTCAGGCGCTCCTCGAACTCGCCGCGGTATTTCGCGCCGGCGATGAGTGCGCCGAGGTCGAGCGCCATCAGCGACTTGTGCTTCAAGCCCTCCGGCACGTCGCCGTTGGCGATGCGCAGGGCAAGGCCTTCGACGATCGCGGTCTTGCCGACGCCGGGTTCGCCAATCAGCACGGGATTGTTCTTGGTGCGGCGTGCCAGCACCTGGATGGTGCGGCGGATCTCCTCGTCACGCCCGATCACGGGGTCGAGCTTGCCCTCGGCGGCGAGCCGGGTGAGGTCGACGCTGTATTTCTCGAGCGCGCCGTACTTCGATTCGGCGGTGGGGCTGTCGACCCGGGCGGAGCCACGGACCTCCTCGAGGGCGCGGTAGATGCGCTCCTTATCGATGTTGAACTCCCGCAAGATGCGGGCCGACTCGCCCTCGCGCTCGTCGGCGATGGCGATGAGCAGGTGCTCGACGCTGATGTACTCGTCCTTGAGGCGCTCGGCCTCGGCGTTCGCCGCTTCGAGCATGCGCACGATGCGGGGCGTCGTGTAGATCTGCACGACGTCGTAGCCCAGCTTGGGGGCGCGCTCGAGCGTCTCGGCGACGCGGGCGCGGACCCGCGCGGGATCGACGCCCATCCGGCGGATGATCTCGGACGCGAGGCCATCCGGATGCTGGAGGAGCGCCAGGAGGACGTGCTCGACGTCCCACTGGGCGTGGCGCTGCTCGCGCACGATCTGCTGGGAGGCGGCGAGCACCTCCTGCGCCTGCTGGGTAAAGCGGTCTTGTCGCATCATGGGTCGGTCCCCTCTCGGTCGGTTCGATGCCGGCGTCGCTGCGGGCCAGTCATTGCCGCGGGGCGGGGAGCCGGGTGCTGCGCAGCCGGTCGAGCTCCGCGCGAACCGCCCGCAGCTCTTCCTCCAGCTTCCGGATGCGGTCGCCCATGCGCAGGATGACTTCCACGCCCGCCAGGTTGACGCCCAGGTCGTTCATCAGGCTCTGGATCTGCCGCAGGCGCGCGATGTCGGCGTTCGAGTACAGGCGGATGCGCCCCGCCGAGCGCGCGGGCTTGATCAGCCCCAGGCGCTCGTAGGACCGCAGCGTCTGCTGGTGGACGCCCACCATGCGCGCCGCGACGGAAATCACGTAGCACGGCGTATCGTCCAGTTCGTTCTTCCTCTCGCGCTCGTCGACCATCTCACACCCCCAGCGCCTTCAACTCTTCGAAGAGCGCCTTCTCGCGCTCGTCCAGGCGCTCGGGCAGTTTCGCGACCACCTTGACGTACATGTCGCCCTTCGTCTGCGGATTCTCGAGATGCGGCATGCCCAGGCCCCGCAGACGGAAGACGCGCCCGTTCTGGGTGAGGGGCGGAATCTTCAGCGCCACCCGGCCGGTGACCGTCGGCACCTGCACCTCGCCGCCGAGCACCAGGTCGGTGAACGGCACCGAGACCGTCTGCTCGAGGTCGTCGCCCTTCCGCGTGAAGCGCGGGTCGGGGCGAACGGACACCAGCAGGTAGAGGTCGCCCCGGCGGCCGTCGGCGCCGGCCTGCCCCTCGCCGGCGATGCGGACGCGGGAGCCGTCGCGGACACCCGGGGGAATCCTCACCTCGAGGCGCCGCGTGCGCTCGATCGCGCCCGCGCCCTGGCAGACGTGGCAGAGCGCGCCTGCGATCTCCCCCGCGCCGCCGCAGGTCGCGCAGGGCTCCTGCGCCGTGAGCTGGAGGAGGCGCGTCGTGCCGGTGTACGCCTCCTGCAGCGTGACCTCGACGCTGTAGGTGAGGTCGGCCGGGCGGACGCGCCGCCCGCGGCGGAAGAGATCGAAGATGCTGCCGAGCCCGAGGTCGCCGAGGTCGCCCAGGTCGAACTCGAAGGGCGCGCCCTCGCCGAAGCGGAAGCCCCGGGCGCCGGCGCGGCGCTGCATCTCCTTGATCTGGTCCGCGTACTGCCAGCGGTCGCCGTACTTGTCGTACTTGCGGCGCTTCTCGGGGTCGGACAGCACCTCATAGGCGGCGTTGATCTCCTTGAATTTCTCCTCCGCCGCCTTGTCGCCAGGATTCACGTCGGGGTGGTACTTCCGGGCCAGGCGACGGTACGCCTGCCGGATCTCCTTGTCCGACGCGTTCCTGGGTACCCCGAGAATCTCGTAGTAGTCGCGCGCCATCGCCCTTATTGTACGCCCGTCGATCGACCTCTGCAAGATCGGCGCATCAAGTCTGATAGATGCACGATCAAAGGGCTTGACAAGGCCGCGCGGGTATGCTATACGGATCGGCGGAAGCGACAGCAGGGGCCAGCGAGAAGCGACGGCCTGACACTGACGACACCCTGATGGTACGAGGAGGTGAGTGACGATGACGACGATGGTTCGGTGGGACCCGTTTGCGGAGATCGAGCAGATGCGCGAGGCCATGGACCGGCTGTTCGAGGACTTCCGGCCCCTCCGGTGGGTGGCGCCGGGAGTGAACGGCTCCCGGAGCTACGGCTACTTCCCGGTGGACATCCGCGAGACGCCGGAGGCCATCGAGCTCACCGCCGCCCTGCCCGGGGTGCGCCCGGAGGACCTCGAGATCCAGGTCCAGGGCGACGTGGTGACCATCAAGGGCGAGGCGCGTGAGGAGAAGGAGGAGAAGGACGTCAACTGGCTGCGGCGCGAGCGCCGCTACGGCTCCTTCTACCGGTCCTTCACGCTGCCGGCCCCGATCGACGCCGACAAGGCCACGGCGTCGTACGAGCACGGCGTCCTGCGGCTGCATCTGCCCAAGTCCGAGGAGGTCCGGCCGAAGGTCATCAAGGTCTCCGAGCCGGCGATGATCGAGGGCAAGGGCAAGGCCGCCTGACGCCGCCACCCGTCGCTGGCCCCGCGCGATCATCGAGCACGCACACCGGAAGCGCCGTCCCGAGCCGGACGGCGCTTCCGTTTGCCCCGTGACCGTTTCCGCGCCGCGCGCTATCGTAAGCGCCGTCCGTGGCGTACATCGCAGGAGGGCGGTGCCATGATCTACGAGTACGTTCGCATTCGCGTGGCGCCCGGCGGCTGGCCCGACGCCGCCTCCGCCATCTTCGGCCCCTTCCGCAAAGACCTCGAACAGGACGAAGGGCGCATCTACGGCGTGTTCCGCGCCCTCGTCGGCGCCCCGATGAACGAGGGCGTCATCATCACCGCGCATCAAGACGTCGAATCGTGGGCCGAGTATCGCCGGGGCGAGAAGCTTCACGCCCACGAGGGGTTCGAGCGCATCGACTCGGCGCTGCTCGCGCCCTCCGTGCGTCCCGCGCCCGACGCCATCGCGGACGCGCCCGGCGTGTACGCCCATCGCTGGTTCGACATCGAGCCCGGGTCGTGGCCGGAATTCGTCCGGCTGTCGGAGGAGGGCTGGTGGCCCGCGGTGGAGAGCGCGGGCGCCACTGTGCAGGGTCTGTGGTCGGCCCTCGGGGGCGCGACGGAAGGTCACGCCTTCCTGCTCACGCGCTACGACAACCTGGCCCACTGGGAGCGGACGCGGTTCACCACGCCGGAATCTCAGGCCGGGTTGAGCGAGCGCGCCCGCCACGCGATGGCCCGCCGCGCTGCCATCACCCTGCGGTCGACGGTGCGCATCATGGCGCCGGTCCGCCCCGGGTGACCCCGGCTGTTTGTCCCGCACGCGGGCGCGGTGGCACACTGGCGTCGCCGGCCATGTCGAAGCGCACACCCGTCCGCAACCTCCGGGAGGCGGCATGACCGCTCGCCGATGGGCTCTCCGCCTCTGGCCGCTCATCGCCGCCATCGCCACCCTGGTCGCGCTCCCGGCCGGCCTCTCCGCGACCGAGCAGGGACGCTCGGCCATCGTGGCGACCGCGTTCCTGCCCGACCTCCTCTTCTCGCTTCCGGTCCGGCCCGTCACCTGGGTCACTCCCGAGCCTGTTCGCGAACACGTGGCTATCGAGTACGACGGCGGCCGCGTCATCGAAGCGGACCTCTACCGGCCGCCTTCGGGGACGGCTCTCGGGGCTGTCGTCTTCTCGATGGGCGCGCCGCCGCTCGACCTCGACGACCCCCGGCTCGTGAAGCTGTCCGAGGACGCCGCCCGGGCGGGGTTCGTGATGCTGGTGCCGTTCTCCGAGCGGTTGGACCAGGAGCTCATCCTGCCGGAGGAGGTCGACGCGCTGGTGGGGGCGTTCCGGTATCTCCAGTCGCAGCCCTACATCGCCCCCGACCGGGTGGGCTACATCGGGGTGAGCGTGGGGGCTTCGCTGGCGCTGCTCGCGGCCGCCGATCCCCGCATCCGGGACGACGTCGACTTCGTCGTCGCGTTCGGCGGCTACTACGACGCGCTCGACACCTTCGTCGCGCTGGCGAGCCGGCGCATCGAATACAACGGCCTGGACGAGGCGTGGACGCCGCGCTGGCACTCGATCAAGGTCATGGCGCGACAGTTCATTTACGAGCTCGACGACCCGCGGGACCGCGACATCCTCACGACGGCGTTCGTGCAACGCAAGCCCGTCTCACAGGCGCAGATCGACGCGCTGACCCCTACCGGGCGCGCGGTCTACGATTTCCTCACGTCGACGGGGGACCCAGAGCGCGCCCGCGCCCTTATCGGCGAGCTGCCGCCCGACGCCGTGGCCCGCCTGCGCGAGCTGTCACCGAGCCGGGTCGCCGCGGACCTGCGCGCCGAGATGTTCATCGTGCACGACCGCGGGGACGAGTTCATCCCGTACGTCGAATCACGCCGCCTGCGGGACGCGTTGCAGGGACGCGTGCGGTTGCACTACGACGAGGTGCGCTTCTTCGAGCACGTGGAGCCGCGCCTGAACCAGCGGTCCGACGTGCTGCTGATGGACAGCGTGCGCCTGATCTTCCGGCTCTACCAGCTCTTGCTGCGGCTGACGTGAGACGCGACGACGAACACGGCGTCGCCGTCTTCCAAAACGCCACGGGGGGACGCTAGGTCGACTCTTCGACCTGGACTTCGGCGTCGTCGGGGACATCGCGGTCGAGGAGCTCCTGACGCACCACGCGGACGTCGCTCGGCGCCTCGATCCCCAGTTTCACCCGGTCGCGTTCGACATCGAGGATCTTGATGAGGATATCGTCCCCGATCCAGATCCCTTGCTGCACCTTCCGTACCAGGATGAGCATCCTGTCACACCCCTTCCGCATCCCCCTCCGTCTCCAGTAGACCCGACGGGGCGATCATCCGCAAGCCACCGGCGTCATCGGGAAGGCGGGACCCGCCGTCGTCGCCGTTGCGCCTGCGAGCGCCGCATGGTTTCCTGCACCGGGCAAGCATGTGCAGGTTCGGAGGAGGAACCGTGCTCGGAGTGAAGCGCGTCGATCACGTCAGCATGGCTGTGTGGGACCTCGAGAAGCAGGTCGCGTTCTTCGAGAGGGTATTCGGCTGGAAGGTGGCCGGCCGGTTCAAGAACGAACGCGAAGGCTACAGCGGCGTCGTGATGGACATCGGTCCGGGACAACCCCAGTGGGAGATTCTCGAACCGCTGGGCGAGCGCAGCTTTCTCCGAAAGTTCCTGCAGGAACGCGGCCCCGGCATTCATCATGTCACGATGGAGGTCACCGACGCCGACGCGGCCGCCGCGCACCTGCGCCAGTGCGGCATCGAGCCGTTCGGCGGGCCCCGCGTGAGCTGGGACTGGAAGGAGTTCTTCGTCCATCCCAGAGATACGAACGGCGTCCTCTTTCAGCTCTACGAACTCGTCCCGCCGCCGCCCGGCCAGGCGCACGACCACCACGAACCGTGACCGGCGCAACCGGGGGATAGCCTTCCGCCTGCGAGCGCGCTACGCTCTCGATCGTGAAGCGGACGCTTCTCGTGGCTGGCGGCGTCGGCGCGGCCCTGCACGCCGCGACCGCGCTCTTCGAACGGGCGTTGCGCCGGCGGATGTTCACGTCCGGCCCGTGGCATCCCGCGCCGCCGGAGGCGGTGGCCGTGCCCTACGACGAGGCGTGGCTCTACACCGCCGACGGCCTCGAGCTCCAGGGGTGGTTCTTCCGGCCGGCGCCGGAGCGGACGGCGGAACTGCCCACGCTGCTTTTCTGCCACGGGACGTCGTACAACGCCTCGTTCTTCTGGTCCGACGCGGCGTTCGCCCACGACTTCGGGTCGTTCCTCCGCGGCGTGGGCTGCAACTTCCTGCTCTTCGACTACCGGGGGTTCGGCCGCAATCCCGGCGAGGCGACCGAGCGCGGGACGTATCTCGACGCGGAGGCCGCTCTCGCGTATCTGTACAACCGCTCGGACGTGGATCCGCGGCGCATCGTCTACTACGGCTTCTCGCTCGGCACGGGCGTGGCCACGGAGCTGGCGGTGCGCGAACCCCCGGCGGGCCTCATCCTGCGCGCGCCGTTCACGTCGGTGCGCGACCTGGCGATGGAGCGCGTGGGCCGGCTGCGGCCGCTCCTGCTCGCGTGCCCGTGGCTGCCGCGCACCAGGTACGACAACGCCGCCAAGATCCGCCGCCTGCGCTGCCCGGTGCTGATCATGCACGCCGACGCCGACACCACCGTGCCCCAGTGGATGGGACGGAGGCTGTACGAGCTCGCGCCCGAGCCTAAGCGCTTCGTCGACCTGCCGGGGTACGACCACCGGGATATCCCGGTGCATCTGATGGTCCCCGCCATCCGCTCGTTCGTCGAGGAGGCCACGGGCGCGCGTCTTCCCGAGTACCGCCCGGAGGCGGAGGCGCGGCACGCCACGCCGCAGGAGTCGACCTTCTGAGCCGGGTGGAACGCGGGACCACACGTCCGCGTTGTTCCAGGTGAGGCAGGAAGCGCTGAAGGGTGTCCGCACGGTGCAGATGGCGCCGGTTCCGGACGATCCTTCCGAGGACACCCGACACGCACGATTCCGGAAGGATCCGCCCTGTACGGAGGGCTGTTTTTGTCCTCGCAGGACTTCGTCTCGGCGGCGGCCATCGCCGGCACATCCATCGGGCTCGCCTTTCTGCTGCTCGTCTGCGTGACCGCGGTCATCGCCGTCTGGCGGCTCCACGGGCGCTCGATGGAGGCCTTCGAGGAGGCGATCCGCGC
>DATLZC010000129.1:0-9245 GCA_035574215.1 Dehalococcoidia bacterium
GTTGCGATGCCGATGAGCCCGCAGAAGAAGAACCAGTACCAGGCGTCGCCGAGCATGACGTACGTCGCGATGAAGAGCCCGACGACCGACAGAATCGAGACGATGTAGTAGCCGTAGTTCAGCGGCGTCATGGGGTCCTGCTTGCCGTCGTCGCGGGCGAAGAACGACACCGACAGCAGGCCGACCATCGTCGCGATGATGCCGAACGATCGCAGCACCAGCGGGAACATCACCCATTCGATGTCCCGCGTCACGGTGAAGATGGCGACCCCGAGGATCATGGCCCCGATGTTCTCGGCCGACATCGACTCGAACAGGTCGGCGCCACGGCCAGCGCAGTCGCCGACGTTGTCGCCCACGAGGTCGGCGACGACGGCGGCGTTGCGCGGGTCGTCCTCGGGGATGCCCGCTTCGACCTTGCCCACGAGGTCAGCCCCCACGTCGGCGGCTTTGGTGTAGATTCCGCCGCCGAGCTGGGCGAACAGGGCCACGAAGCTCGCCCCGAAGCCGAAGCCGACGATGAGGAACGGCGCGAGCTCGGGCGGATTGTCCAACACCCGGCTGTAGATGGCGAAGATGCTGGACACGCCGAGAAGGCTGAGCGCGACAACGAGGAATCCGGATACGGCGCCGCCCCGGAGCGAGACGGTGATCGCCTCCTTCAGGCTCCGCTGCGCGGCGGCCGCAGTCCGCAGGTTCGACCGGACGGCGATGAACATCCCGATGTAGCCGGAAAGGGCTGACGCGGCCGCGCCCACGAGGAAGGCGATGGCGGTGAGAAGCGCCTCCTCCCAGTGGCCGACGACGGTCTCGCCGAAGCCGAGGTTCGTGCCGTCGAAGGTGATCGCCTTCACGCCCTCGGAGACGCCGCCCACGATGAGCCCGATGATGACCGCCGTGACCACCGCGAGCATGGCGATGGTGCCGTACTGGCGGCGGAGGAAGGCGATGGCGCCCTCGAAGATCATCCCGGCGATCTCCTGCATCTCCGGCGTGCCGGTGTCTCTGCGGAGCACGTCCCAGGCCAGCCAGAAGGCGAAGAGCGCCGCACCGATGCCCGCGACGGGCACAAGCCACACGAGCTCCATTCAGCCGTCTCCTCTCATCGCGTCCGGCCGGGCGGCCGGGCTCTGGACACAAAGGAAGAGGAGGTCAACGCCCGCCCGTGGCAGGCAGGCCTCCTCTCGCGCCGCGAAGTCTAGCAGCGCCTCCGCTAACGTTCAAGCGTCCGATCCATATCCGGCGCCGGGAGCCCGTCAGACGCGGAACTTCGCTGCGAACTCCGCCAGCTTCGCCTCCAGCTCCCACTGGCGCGCCCCCACGGTGAAATCGCCCCGCGTCCGCTCGAGAATCCCCCGGACGGCGTCGGTCGTCCGGCGCAGCCCGGCGGTGAGGGCGTCGGGGTAGTCGAAGGTCACCAGGTAGCCGTACATCTCGTCCATCACGGCGAGGATCTGTTCGCACCGGTCGATAGCGCCGTGACGGAGCTGGTCGAGCAGATGGCGCCGCAACTCGCCGACGGCCTCGCCCATGCCGTTGAGGTACGCCTGAATCTCGACGTCGATATCTTCGGGCCGGGGAATCGGCCGGCCGGCGATCACCGCCAGCGTCAGGCAGGCTTCGGCGTACTCCTTCTTAGCGTCGTGAACGAAGCCCGCGTAGTAGATATCGGGATGCTTCTCGAGGGCGCGCGTGGCGCCGTCGAGCAACGTCCGCGCCTCGTGGATGAGCCGATCGGCTTCCTCGAAGTCGCCTCGATGCACCGCGCGCACGGCGTTCGCCGAGTGGCGGAGGGCGTCCCGGCACAGCGAGAGGCTCTCTTCGCGGGCGCGATGCTTGTCGGCCAGCCCCTCGCGGATGCGTTCCATGATCGGCTCGAGGGCGGCGGCGACGTGATCGTTCACTAGAGGTCCTTCACCGGCTCCGGGAACTCGCCCTCGCGGGCGGCCTGGATCATCTCGCGCGCGGGCTCCGGCAGCTCCATCCCGTATTCCTGGAACTTCTTCTCCACCCATCGCCCGATCTGCCGGGGGTCCTTGTAGTCCTCCGGACGAGGCCGGTCGCCCGGCACGCCGTACTCCTCGAGAATCTGCTGCTCGGTCTTGTGATAGGCGACGCGGGAGATGATGCGCGACGTGTTGGCAGACCCGCAGTGCTGGCACGCGGGCGGCGCGTCGACCTGCATAGAGCGCGTGAAGACGCTCGTGAGCCGCTTGCAGTCGGCGCATCGGTATTCATAGATCGGCATCGTGGCCTCCGCCTGGCCTCAGACGAGCTCGCCTTCGGGCACCGCCTCTTCGAACGTGACGGGCGGCGCCTTCTGCGCCTCGAGCTCGCCCCAGTTGTGGCCCACCTTGATGTCTACCCGAATCGGCACTCTCATCTCAATCGAGCGCGGCATGATCTCGAGCGCGAGGTCGCGCACCGCATCGAGTTCCGCGGCGGGACATTCGAAGATGAGCTCGTCGTGGACCTGCAGGATCATCCGCGAACGCATCCGCTCGCGGCGCATGCGCTCGTCGATGCGGTTCATCGCGATCTTGATGATGTCGGCCTGGGTGCCCTGGACGGGCATATTGATGGCCATGCGCTCGCCCGCGGCCCGCACCTGCGCGTTCGGGGACCGGATTTCCGGGATGTACCGCCGCCGGCCGATCATCGTCTCCGCATAGCCGCGCTCGCGGCACAGCCGGATCGCCTCCTCACGCCACGCCTGCACCCTCGGATAGCGGGCGAAGTAGCGGGCGATGAAGTCGGCCGCTTCCTCGCGCGAAATGCCCTCCCGCTGCGAGAGGCCGAACTCCGAGAGTCCGTACAGCACACCGAAGTTGAACACCTTCGCCCGGCGGCGCATCTCCGGCGTGACCTGGTCGATGGGCACCCCGAACACCTGCGACGCGGTCACCGCGTGGATGTCTTCGTCCTGCCGGAACGCCTCGATGAGCGACTCGTCGCCCGACAGATGCGCCATGATGCGCAGCTCGATCTGGGAGTAGTCGGCCGCGAGCAGCATGGGGTCGGGTCCGAAGTCGCGGGCGATGAACGCCATGCGGATGCGGTTCCCGAGGTCCGTCCGCACGGGGATATTCTGCAGGTTCGGGTCGGTGGAGGAGAGCCGGCCCGTCGCCGCCACCGTCTGCATGAACGTCGTGTGGATACGCCGGTCGCGCGGGTCGACCAGGAGCGGCAGCGCGTCCACATACGTCGACTTCAGCTTCGCGATCTGCCGGTGGTCGAGGATCAGCCCCACGACCGGATGCAGTGGCCGGAGCGCCTCCAGGGTGGCGGCGTCCGTAGTGTAGCCGTACTTCGTCCGCCTGCTCTTCGGGAGGCCCAGCTCTTCGAAGAGGACGTGGGAGAGCTGCTGGGGCGAGCTGATGTTGAACTCGTGCCCGACCTCGTCGTAAATCGCCGCTTCGATGCGGCGAAGCTCCCGGGCGAGCGCGACGGACATCTCCGAGAGCACGGCCTCGTCGATGGCCACGCCGGTCAGCTCCATGCGCGCCAGCACGCCGACCAGCGGCATCTCCACGTCGGTAAAGAGCCGCCACAGGTTGTCGTGCTGCCGCAGCTCGCGCTCGAGCGCGTCGCGAAGCCGCAGGGCGTAGTCCGCCCGCTCGCAGCAGTACCGCAGGCAGCGGTCGACGGGGAGCTGGTCGAGCGTGACCGCCTTCGCGCCCCGGCCGAGCAAGTCCTGCGCCTGCGTGATCTCGGCCCGCAGACGGTCGAACACGAGTCCGTTCAGGCCCAGACTCGCCTCACCCAGCAGGTACGCCGCGATCATCGTGTCGAAGGTCAGGCCCCTGAGCTCGACCCCCTGCCGCGCCAGGGCGACCATGTCGTACTTCCCGTTGTGCGCGACCTTCGCCACCGCTTCGTCCTCGAGCAGGGGCCGCAACAGGTCGAGCGCTTCGGCCATCGGCAGCGGCTGAGGGTCGCCGAGCCCCTGCTGGTGGGCCAGCGGGATGTACGCGGCGTCCCCCGGGGCCAGCGCCACCGCCACGCCGCACAGACGGGCGCGGTGCGGGTTCTCGTCGCTGCCCTGGCAGGCGAGCGCCACGGTCCCGCGGCGCCGCGCCTCCTCCACGAGGGCGCGGACCGCATCGGCGTCGAACAGCGCCCGATAGCGCGCCTCCGCCGCGGGCTGCGCAGCCGGCGCAGGCGCCGCCACGCCGATGCGTTCGGGCAGCCGGGCTGCGAGGCTGCGAAACTCGAGCTCGCGAAAGAGCTCCAACACCCGCTCCCGGTCGAACTCGCTCACCCGGCACGCGTCGAGGTCGAGTCTGACCGGCGCGTCGGTGTGGATCGTCGCCATCTCTTTGCTCTTGAGCGCCAGGTCCCGGTACGGCGCGAGCTTCTCCCGCAGCTTCTCGGGGATTTCGTCGAGATGCTCGTAAATCGCCTCCACGGTCGGGAACTGCTCGAGCAGCCTGCGGGCGGTGACCTCGCCGATTCCCGGCACGCCCGGGATGTTGTCGGAGGGGTCGCCCTTCAGCGCCTTGAAGTCGGGCATCTGCTCCGGCCGCACGCCGTAGTGCTCCCGGGCGCTCTCCGCGTCGTAGATGACCGCCGGCTGCTGCTTCACGTAGGGACGGAACATGAACACCCGCACGTGAGGACGGATGAGCTGGACGATGTCGCTATCAAGCGTCACGAGGTACGTCTCGACGCCCAAAGCGTCGGCCTGGACGGCGAGCGTGCCCAGCAGGTCGTCGGCCTCGTAGCCCTCGACCATGAAGACGGGGATATTGAAGGCGTCGATGACCTCGCGCACCCGTTGCATCTGGCGAACGAGGTCGTCCGGCGTGGCCACTCGATGCGCCTTGTAGGCCACGTCCATCTCGTGCCGGAACGTCTTTCCGGGCGCGTCCAGGGCCACGGCCATGTGCGTCGGCTGGAGCTGCTCGATGACGAGGAAGAGCGTGTTGACGAAGCCGTACACGGCCGTCACCACCTCGCCCGTGCGCCGGACCGTGAGGGGCTCTTTGAAGGCGTGGAAGGACCGGTGGATGATGCCGTGGCCGTCGAGCAGAACGAGGACAGGCTTCTGGTCCGTCACTGCCGTAGTATACAGCGGCCCGCCCGCGGCGGTTCAGTCGACCTCGAGCGGCCGGGCGACCATCCGCTTCCCCTCGAGGTCGACCTCCAGCACCACGTCGTCGACGGCGGGAAGGAGTAGCTCGCCGCGAGGGCCGCGGACGACGTAGACGTCGTTCGCGCCGGTTTCGACGACCTCCTCGAGCGTTCCGAGCAAGCGCCCTTCGGGGTCCACGACCGTGAGCCCGATGAGGTCGTCGGTGTAGTAGGCGCCGGGCGGGAGCGGCGGCCGCGCCGCCTCGGGCACTTCCAGCACTTCGCCCTTCATGCGCTCGGCCGAGGCGCGGTCGTCGATGCCTTCGAGCTTGAGGATGAGCGCGCCTTTCCCGGTGGAGGCGGACTGAATGACCCGGCGGACCGCCTGGAGCCAGACGGCTGCGCCGGGAGCGAAGCGCCCGGGCACATCGGACAGGGATTCGACGCGCAAGGCGCCTTTTGTGCCGTGGGCGCCGAGCACGCGTCCCACGGCGACCCAGCCCGCGCGGGGCTCGCGACGGGGACCGGGCGGACGCCGGATGATCACGGCCGGCTCAGCCGATTTCGAGGGATGCGCGCGCCTGATGCCGGGCGGCGGCCACCTTCAGCAGTTGGCGCATGGTCTGGGCGACACGGCCGCCGCGGCCGATGACGCGGCCCATGTCGTCTTCGTGCACCGTCAGCCGGATGACGACGCGGTTCCTGCCCCGCCACTCCTCCTCGACCCGCACGTCCTCCGGATGGTCGACCACGGATTTCGCGATGTACTCGATGAGCTCTTTCAAGCGCGCGTTCTGGCCGGCGGCCTACTCGGACTCGGCCGCTTCCTCGGCGGGCGCCTCTGCGGCGGGCTCGGCCGGAGCGGCGGGCGCCGCGGCCGCCGGAGCCTCGGCGGCGCCCTTCTTATTGGTTCCCTTCGGGCGGTTGGGCGTCGGCGGCGCCTCGAGCACGCCCTTCGACGCGAGCAGCCGGACGACGCGGTCCGACGGTTGAGCGCCGCGCGAGAGCCACAGCTTCGCCCGCTCGATATCGATCTCGACGGTCGCCGGCTCCGTCCTCGGGTTGTAATACCCCAGGACCTCCACGAACGCGCCGTCGCGCGGCGCCCGCGAGTCGGCGACCACCACGCGATAGGAAGGCTGCTTCTTCTTCCCCATGCGGCGCAGTCGAATCCTCAACATGCACGTCCCCTCGAAACACGAATGGGCCGCTCTCTTTCCGGAGCGACGCCACGCACTCTATCGGATCGCACGCTAACGGAACAGCTTCAGCAGGCCGGCGCCCCTTCCTGTGGCGAGGGCCTGCATGATCTTCTTCGCTTCCTTCCACTGATTGAGGAGCTGGTTCACCTCCTGCGGCGTCGTGCCGCTCCCCCGCGCGATGCGCCGGCGGCGGCTCCCGTTGATGATCTCGGGATGCCGGCGCTCCTCCGGCGTCATCGAGTACACGACCGCTTCAGCCTTCTTCCAGAAGGTGTCGTCGAAGTCCTGCACGCCGAGCTGGCGGCGAATCTGGCTCAGTCCGGGCACCATCTCCGCGAGCTGGCTCAACGGCCCCATCTTCTTCACCCGCTGGAACTGCTGGATGAAGTCCTCGAGGTCCAGCGTGCGGTTCTTGATCTTCCGCTCGATGCGATCGCGATCTTCCTCGGTGATCGCCTCCTTCGCCCGCTCGATCAGTCCGAGGACGTCACCCATGCCCAGGATGCGCGACGCGAAGCGGTCGGGGTAGAAGGGCTCGAGCGCGTCGGGCTTCTCGCCCGTCCCGATGAACTTGATGGGCAGGCCCGTCACCGACCGGATGGAGAGGGCCGCGCCGCCCCGGGCGTCGCCGTCCATCTTGCTCATGATGACGCCGGTGATCTCCACCGCTTCGTGGAACTCCTGGGCGACGTTCACCGCCTCCTGCCCGGTCATGGCGTCCACCACGAGGAGCGCCTCGACGGGGTTCAGCGACGCCCGCAGGTCCTTCATCTCCTGCATCATCTCGGCGTCGGCGGTCGTCCGGCCGGCGGTGTCGACGACGATGACCGACGCGCCGACCTTCGACGCCTCGGCGAGCGCTTCCTGCGCCGCCTGCTGTGGCCGAATGCCCTCCTCGGCCAGCACGGGCATGTTGAGCTGCCGGCCCAGCGCCTTGAGCTGCTCGGCGCCGGCCACGCGATAGGGGTCGGCGCTGACCAGCAGCGGACGGTGCCCCTGCTTCCGCAGGTGGAGGGCCAGCTTCGCCGCCGTCGTCGTCTTCCCCGACCCCTTCAGGCCGACCAGCATGTAGACCGACGGCGGCTTCGGAGCGAACTGAAGCCTTGCCTGCTCGCCCCCGAGGACGTTGATGAGCTCTTCGTGGACGATGGAGACGACCTGCTGCGCGGGCGTCAGCGAGCGGAGCACCTGCTGCCCCTCCGCCCGCTCGCGGACGTTCTTCACGAAGTCGCGCACGACCCTGAAGTTCACGTCGGCTTCGAGGAGCGCGACGCGGACCTCGCGTAGGGCCTCGTCGAGGTCCTTCTCGGTGATGGTCCCGTGAGAGCCGAGACGTCCGAAGACGCTCGTGAGCTTGTCGGTCAGCGCTTCCAGCATGCCGGACGCATGATAGCAAACGGCGCGAGAGCGCCAGAGACCCGGCGCTGGCACGGCCGACGCCCCCGGGCCCCGGCAGGGCGCTCAGCCTCGCATCCGCTGGCGGTATTGAATCGCCTCCCCCACGTGCGCCGCGGTGATGCGATCGGATTCGGCCATGTCGGCGATGGTCCGACTGAGCTTCAACACCCGGTGGAACGAGCGCGCCGAGAGGGAGAGCTGCGTCATCGCCAGCCGCAAGAGCGACGCCGCCTGCTCCTCCAGCTTCGCCTGACAGAACTCCCGCACCTCGGTCGGCGTCATCTCGGCGTTGCACGTCACCCGCGAGTCCCGAAACCGGCGACGCTGCGTCTCCCGCGCCGCCTCGACTCGCTCGCGGACCGCCGCCGAGGGCTCTCCCGGCGCCTCGCCGGCCAGCTTCTCGTACTCCACCCGCGGCACCTCGACGAAGATGTCGATCCGGTCGAGCAGCGGGCCCGAGATGCGCTTCTGATAGCGGGCGACCGTGCCGTCGGTGCACGTGCACGCGCGCTGCGGGTCGCCGGCGAACCCGCACGGACACGGGTTCATGGCCCCGACCAACATGAAGTTGGCCGGATACGTAATCGAGCCCTGGGCGCGCGAGATGGTGACCACGCGGTCCTCGAGCGGCTGGCGCAGCACCTCGAGGACCTGTTGTCCGAACTCGGGCAGCTCATCGAGGAAAAGGACGCCCCGGTGCGAGAGGCTGATCTCGCCGGGGCGAGGGATGCGGCCGCCCCCGACGAGCCCGGCGTGCGAGATGGTGTGGTGTGGCGCGCGGAATGGCCGCTGCCCGATGAGCGGCGAATCGGAAGGTAACAGGCCGCTCACCGAGTAGATCTTCGTGACCTCGAGCGCTTCGTCCGGTGTGAGTCGCGGCAGGATCGACGGGAGGGCGCGAGCGAGCAGCGTCTTGCCGCTGCCGGGCGGCCCGGCCATGAGGATGTTGTGCCCGCCCGCCGCGGCCACCTCCAGCGCCCGCTTTACGTGCTCCTGTCCGCGGATATCCGCGAAGTCGGCCCCCTCGTACACGCGCCCGGCCGGGCGCACAGGCTGGCGCTCGAACGGCGGGATGACGGCGTCCCGGTTCAGGTGGTCGACCAGCGCCCGCAGGGTGCCGACGGGTATCACGTCGACGCCTTCGACCAGCGCGGCTTCCTCGGCGTCGGCTTCGGGCACGACCACGGTGGTCATGCCGCGCTCGCGGGCCAACGCCACCATCGGCAGGATGCCGTGGGCGTGCCGCACCTGCCCGTCCAGCGCGAGCTCGCCGAGAAAGACCGTGCCCGACACGTCGGCCAGCACCTGCTCCGACGCGAGCAGGATGCCGACAGCGATAGGCAGATCGTACGACGGCCCCTCTTTCTTCAGGTCAGCCGGCGCCAGATTGACCACGACCCGGCGATGAGGGAACGCGAGCCCCGAGTTCTTGATGGCGGAGCGGACGCGTTCCTGCGCCTCGCGGACGGCGGCGTCCGGAAGGCCGACGGTGAACATCTTCGGCTCGCCGGGCGTGACGTCGACCTCGACCTCGACGAGCTCGCCGCCGAGTCCGATGACCGCACAGGAGTA
>DATLZC010000130.1:0-5764 GCA_035574215.1 Dehalococcoidia bacterium
GCAGGACCCCATGACGCCGCTGAACTACGGCTACTACATCGTCTCGATTCTGTCGGTCGTCGGGCTCTTCATCGCGACGTACGTCATGCTCGGCGACGCCTGGTACTGGTTCTTCTTCTGCGGGCTCATCGGCATCGCAACGGGCATCGCGTTCGTGTACATCACCCAGTACTACACGTCCGGAAGCTGGCGTCCGGTGCGCGAAATCGCAGACGCCTCGCGGACGGGGCCGGCCACCAACATCATCATCGGGACCGCGGTGGGCTTCGAGACGACGGCGGCGACGGCTATCGCCATCGTCATCGCGCTGGTGGCCTCGTTCGCGCTGGGGGCGCAGGCCGAGGTGGCTGACGGCATCCCGGCGTTCACGACGGGCATTTTCGGCACGGCCGTGGCGACGATGGGCATGCTCATGTCCGCAGCCTACATCCTCTCGATGGACACGTTCGGGCCGATCACGGACAACGCGGGCGGCATCACCGAGATGTCGGGCGCGCCGGCGAGCGCCCGCGAAATCACCGACGCCCTGGACGCGGTCGGCAACACGACGAAGGCGCTGACGAAGGGATACGCGGTGGCGTCGGCGGGCCTGGCCGCGTTCCTGCTGTTCAGCGCCTATCTCGACAAGGTGAAGGAACGTCTGGAGCTGCCACTCACGGCCGAGCTACCTATCGACATCGCGAAGATCGATGTGTTCGGCGGCGCGCTCCTCGGCGTCATGCTCGTGTTCCTGTTCAGCTCGCTGGCCATCCGGGCCGTGGGCCGGGCCGGCGGCGCCATCATCGAGGAGGTGCGGCGCCAGTTCCGGGCCGACCCCGGGATCATGGCCGGCACCTCGCGTCCCGACTACGGGCGCGCTGTGGACATCACGGCGAAGGCCGCCCTTCGGGAGATGGTGGCGCCGGGCCTGCTGGCCGTCGGCATGCCCGTAGTGGTGGGCTTGATCTTCCGGTACGCGCGCGACGAATCGGTGACGGTGGCGGGCGTCACAGCGGAGAACTCATCTGGATGGCTGGCCGTCGCGGGGCTGCTCATCGTCGGGACCATCGGGGGCATCATCCTGGCGACGTTCCTGAACAACGGCGGTGGCGCCTGGGACAACGCCAAGAAGTACATCGAGGCGGGCAATCTGCGCGACGCCCAGGGGAACGTCATCGGAAAGGGGACGCCGGAGCACGCGGCGGCGGTGGTGGGAGACACCGTCGGGGACCCCTTCAAGGACACGGCGGGCCCGTCGCTGCACGTCCTGGTGAAACTGCTGAGCACGATTACGCTGGTCCTGGCGCCGCTGTTCATCTCGACGTGACATAACGTCGCATGCGCTTGCGCGACGCCGCGCAATGTCGCACTATACTGAACGAAATCCGCAGGAAGGCGGGGACTCGCCCCGCTCGACAACATCGAGTCCGAAAGGAGGGAACCATGCCAAAGGTTGGTCCGTCGCTTCGAGGCTGGCTTGCCGCTGTTGCCGCAGCAGGAACGGCAGCGCTTCTTCTGGTGTTGAGCCAGGGACCGCTTGCGGAGCTGCCCGCCGTTCTTGCGCAGGCATCGCCAACGCCCACCGTTCGAATTCGCACAGCGACGCCGACGGAGGCACCCACAGAGCAACCGACCGAGACACCGGTCGCGGCCACAGAAACACCTACGACAGTTGCCGGTACACCGTCTGCTCCTACAGCGACATCGCCAACTGGTGGACCGGGGGCAGGTGTTCAGCCGCCAGCGACCGGCACGGGAGGCATGGCGTCGGGAGCGACCGCTTGGTGGATCGTGGCGACGATCCTCGGGGCTGGGCTCGCTGGTACAGCTGGTATCGGGCTGTTGGTGCGAAAAGGCCGATAGAACTTGGCTTAGTGTCCATGGGGCCGTCTGCGAAACGGGTGGACGGCCCCAATCGTTTCAAGGATGTCGGCCATCCAATCCTTCAAAGTCCTTGGCTTAGGGCTTGTCTGCGGCATTTTCATCTGGATCGGTGTTGAGCTAGGCAGCTGGCGCTTCACCGATATCTACGCGACTCTGACGGGTGCTCGTGCTCCGAATCCTCCGCTTGATGACTTCGCTGTGTTCTACATCGCGGGCTCGCTGGTGCGCGAAGGGCGAGGTGGAAGCCTATACGACCTTGACGTTGTGAGAACTGAAGAGAGCAAGCTCTACCAGCGGGGACCGTCCGACTTTGAAGTCTTGCCGTTCTTCAATCCTCCCGCCTTTGCCGCCGCCATGGCGCCATTATCTGCGCTTTCATTTGAACTTGCGGCAGGTGTATTTGTAGGGCTCGGATTGGGAGTCTTTGCATTCGCAGCGTTGGTGTTATGGCGGTGTTCGTCTTTGGGGATGCCCGAAAAAGCCACCATTCTACTGGGAGTTCTCTCTTCGCAGGCATTCCTCGACACGATTTTCCATGGGCAGATTACGTTCTTCGTTTTGGCGGCTATAGTTGTGGCCTTTGCCGCTTTGACCTCGGGGCGATGGTTCGGGGCCGGTTTAGCGTTGAGCGTGACCATTATTAAGCCTAACCTGCTCGTGGTTCCCGGCATCCTATTCGTGTGGCAGAAGCAATGGAGGATTGTCCTCGGGTTGATGTCGGGTGTGTGCCTGTGGTTGGTCGTATCGCTCGCTGTAGCTGGCCCGAAGGGGTTGCTAGCTTACGTGAACCTCTTGCGCGAGGCCGCCACTTGGGACGATCGAACTGGGGTCGGCGTGTATTGGATGTACGGCTGGAATGCCCTGGCGCGACAGCTGGTGGGGCCCGACAAACATTGGGTCGTGACATTAATTGCCGGACTCCTAACGGCCCTCACGGTCGTTTTGTGCGCTCTGGCATTCCGGTCAAGATCGCCGACTGACCCTTCTCATTGGACTGCGCAGTTCGCCGCGCTGATTCCCGGCACAATCTTGAGTAGCCCTCACGCGTACCGGCAGGAAGTGCTCTTGCTGATTATTCCCGCTATGTTGCTACCTTCCGCCACTCATGGAAGGACTCGCAGGATTGTTTGGATTTTGCTAGCCGGCCTCTGGATCGCCGTGGCGAGTCAATTCCCGATGCTCGACACACTGAGGGTAAATCTTGCGATTCCGCTCATGGCAGCACTGTTGCTGGTGGCCGCACTATCCGCTTCTCAGGCGAGCAGAGCGTCCGCCGCACGGGAGTCTGCCGCTCACCTGTTCGCATCGGGCGGGGCCCCGACGGCCGCGGGCATCGAACCCCGACTTCTTGCGCCGACCACGCCACGAAGCGGGCCTCCACACGCCTAGAGGAGCGCCCCGCCCTTCCGCGACGGGACGCCGGATTTCCCTCGCCCCGCCTGAACCACTCGACCGCTCCTGCCGATACTAACGCAGGACTGATATGCCCGCTCTGGGCGGGCCTGCGCTTCGGTTGGAGTACGACGTGGTCGGCAATCTCTCCCATTCCGGACAGTCAGCGGCGCTTCCCCACGAATCCATCCGGCCTCTGCGCATTCCGGCCCTCTCGACCGTCGAGCTGGGGCTCGCGCTGGCGCAGGCGCTGGACCTGGCCGAAGGCAAGCAGATCGGGCACACCTATCGCCTCACCTACATCGCGGTGTCCATCGTGCGGCACCTGGGGCTTCCCGCTGAGACCATCGCCGCCGTTTTCCACGCCTCGCTCTTCCACGACGTGGGCGCGGCCGCGGCGACCGCCGATCTGTGCAGGGTCGTGGGCCTGAGCGAAGAGGCGCTCACGGGCGCGCTTCCCCTGAAGACGCCTGAGGAGCTCGGCCTCGAGCTCTCCTTCGCCGACGTCGGCGCCGTCGTGGACGCGCTCTACCGCCACCCGCGGGTCGGCGCGCAGGTGGCTTCGGAGCTGGAGCTGCCCGATGGCGTCGCGGAGGCCATCGCCGCTCACCACGAGCGATGGGACGGCCTGGGGTTTCCCGAAGGCCTGTCGGAGCGCGAGATTCCGCCGGCCGCGCGCATCGTCGCGGCAGCCGACCTCATCGAAGCGCTCATCTCCGTTGAGCCGAGCGGCCTCGTCGCGAGACGGAACCTGATCGCGGGCCTGGGCCCGCACGAGGGCAGTTCGCTCGATCCGGAGGTCGCCGCAGCCGCGCGCGAGCTTGCGCGAACCGACGAGTTCTGGCTCGGCCTGTTCGATGAGCGGCTTCCGTCGACGCTCGCGAACCTGTGCCCGGTCCCGGACGAAAAACGGAACCGGCGACGGGCGCTCCGGTTCGCCGAAGTCATGGCGGACCTGGCCGACGCCAAGCGCGGGGCGTCGCCCCGTCACGCCCGCCGGACCGCCGAGTGGGCGAGCAAGCTCGCGCTGGCCGCCGGGTACGACCGCGCCCATGCGGAGGTCATCGAGCTGGCGGCGCTGCTCGCCGACATCGGGCTGCTGGGGATTCCCGCCCGCATTCTGGCGAAGCCCGACATCCTCTCCGTCACCGAGATGCAGATCATGCGCCGGCACCCCGGCTATTCCCAGATGGTGCTCGAGGCGCTGCCCGGGCTCGAGGAGGTCGCCCTCTGGGTCGGGAGACATCACGAGCGGCCGGACGGGAAGGGGTATCCCGAGATGCTCGGGCACGGCGACATCCCGAAAGAGGCCGCGATCATCGCGGTCGCCGACACCTTCGTCGCTCTCACGTCGGAGCGTCCGTATCGCAAGGCGCTGTCGGTGGAAGACGCGAAGCAGGTGCTCGCTGGCGCGGCAGGCACCCAGCTCGACGCCGACCTCGTCGAGACGTTCCTGACGCTGGTCTAAATCCGCTCGAAGCGCTCGACGTCGACGACGAACACGATGGCGCCGCCGACCCGCACTTCGATGGGCTCGGCGAGCACGGAGCCCTCGCCGAAGAAGGGAAGCGTCTGCACCGGGACGTACTCGGTGCGGGCGTAGCATTCCTGGCGGACGATGGCGATGATCTGGTCGACCTCGTCCGCCTCGACCCCCGAGAGGATGGTCGCGTTGCCCTTGCGCAGGAATCCGCCCGTGCTGCTGATCTTCGTCGCGGGGTACCCCTGACCGACGAGGCGTTTGATGAGCTTGTCGGCGTCGGTGTCCGACGCGATGATGACGATCAGCTTCAGGTGGCTGTTCTGCAAGCGCGCTCCTCTCGATGGGCCCCGTCTCGTTCCGGATCAGCGCGCCGCTGCGGGCTCCGGAGCGACGGCGGCCGCGGGCGCTTCCTCGCGCCGGGCCTGACGCTGGCGGATCTGCTCCCTGATGCGCTCGCGGGTTTCCCGGCCCGGGCGCGGGGCCAGCGCGAGCGCGATGGCCGCGCCGATGGTCACACCGATGAGGAATCCGATGACGAACCGCATGGCACACCTCCCTGTCGAAACTGCGGCTCGGGGAGGTCAGGGTCGAGGCGAGTCGCCCCGGCCTCGCGCCCGCCTCGCGCGGGCGGGAGTCGTCGCGATCCTACGGAAGCGGCCACCGCCTGTCAATCGCCTGCGCGGGCGAAGCGAAGGCATACGTCTTGACAAGACGCGAGCAAGGATGTATTTAAGCTGGCGAAAGGGACGTCCCCGCCGAAAGGCGGGTCAGCGAAGGGATGCGCACTACGACCATTCACACGTTCGTTCCTCCCGCTCCTGTCCGTATCCGCGCGCGAGTCGCAGGAGGCGACTTCGCACGGCCATGCCCGTGGCGTCGTGTCCTCGGACGGACCAGCAGTGCGTCGAACGTACGTGGTCGGGAAGCCGTGTGTGCGACGGAGCGACAGGGGGTGGCTTACTGAATCCGTACTCCTTCTGACAACCGCGGCCCGCCTGGCGGGACGGGCGAGCTCCTGAACGCCTG
>DATLZC010000131.1:0-14562 GCA_035574215.1 Dehalococcoidia bacterium
GTCTGCCCTCGCCACCACACGATGGCGAGCGTGAACACCGACCAGAACAGGATCGTGCCCATCAGGATCGACACGAACGCCCAGTAGCCGGCTTCCGGCGGGTCTTGCTCGCCGAAGTCGCTGGACGCGAGGAGCTGAAACCCCGCGACCACGAAGACGACCATCAGGAACGCTGCCTGGATGACGAGATCGACCACGTATCCTGCCAGGCGAGCGCGGAGGCTGGCGCCGGGAGCGGATGCCCGCGCGGTGGGAGGGGCGATGGTGGCGTCAGCCGTCATGGGCGGAATCGCCGCGATTATACCATGCATCGGCGCGCGCCTGGCCGTGCTACCGTGAAGACATGGCAGGCCTCGGCGCGCGATGGTGGCGACTCTGGCCCTGGCTGCTGGCCGGAACCCTCGTGGCGGCTTCGTTCGCGCTGTCGACCGGCGCTGCGATGGCCCTCGACCTCGAGGCTCTGCGCGACTACAACGCCGCCGGGTGGACGCTGCGGCACTTCCCCGACAAGTGGCTGTACAAGGCGGGAACGCTCCTGCGCGGAGACCTCTCCGAAGACGAGAAAGATCGCCGCATCGCCCGCTTCTTCGAGCTGAACGCAGCGATCGCCGCCGCCGAGCGCGTGGTCGCGGATCCGCGCACGTCCGGCGCCGAGCGGCGCGCCGCCGAAGAGCGGCTCGCCGACCTGCGCGGCGAGCGCGACCGGCTCGAGAACAGCGTGGAGGATGCGCTGGAAGGGCGCGTGACCGCTGTCTTGGAAGACCTCGGACTCGCTTCGCATCCGCTCGGGCCCCCGGGGCCAGAGCTCGTGTGGCCGCCGGTCGACTTCGAATTCGACCGGCCGCCCGGTGTGCTCGTCGTCTCGCCCCGCGACCGCATCGAGGTGGCCTCGGAGCGGCTGGTGCCGGGCGACATGACGGTCGAGGAGATGGACGCTCTCGAGGAGAGCTTCCGGCCGAAGAACCTCTCGGCGCTGGTAGCGGGCGTGCGCGGTATCGGGACGTATCCTGCGCTCGTCGAGCCCGAGGATGATTACGAGGCGACGCTTCAGTCGGTCGTCCACGAATGGCTCCATCACTATCTCTTCTTCTCGCCGCTCGGCCGGCGCTACTTCGAGTCCGGCGAGCTCAAGACCCTGAACGAGACCGTCGCGAACATCGCCGGACGGGAGATCGGGACGCTCGTGGCGAAGCGCTATCCCCTGCGGAGGGCCGGCGCGCCCGCGGCCCCGGCGCCGCATCCCGATGGCGCGATCGACCTGACGCGGACGTTGCGGCAGCTCCGGATCGACGTCGAGGCGTTGCTCGCGGAGGGGCGCGTCGACGACGCGGAACGGCTCATGGAGGAGCGCCGCCGGGAGCTGGCCGATCACGGATACTATTTCAGAAAGATCAACCAGGCGTTCTTTGCGTTCCACGGGCGCTACGCGGACACGCCCGCTTCCATCGACCCCATCGGACCGAAGCTGGAGGCGCTCCGGGCGGCGTACCCGGACGTGGGCGCGTTCCTGCGCGCGGTCCGGAACCTCACCAGCGCGGCCGACCTCGACCGGGCGCTGGCGGCGGCTGCGCCGAAGTGAGCCGCGCTCACTTCGCTTGACAGCTTCCGGCTCCCGGGTATACTGCGGGTGCAACCGACCCTCCAGGGGGAGGGCGGTGAGCCCCGCCGGTGGCCTTCGGGCCGCCGAACAGACAACGGGATTCGCTACATCCGCTTGGACCGGTCGCGGCCGAGACGGAACCATGTGAGTGTGACTCCATGCCCTCCCGGCGCGCGCCGGGAGGGTTCTTTGTGTTTGCGGGCGCCCGAGAGGGGCGCGGGCGACGGAGGAGACGGTGCGGACGCTGCTGAAGGCGAAGATCCACCGGGCGACCGTCACGGACGCCAACCTCGACTACGAAGGGTCCATCACCATCGACGCGGCGCTGATGGAGGCGGCCGACATCCTTCCGTTCGAGCAGGTCCACGTCCTCGACGTCAACAACGGGAACCGCCTCATCACCTACGCCATCCCCGGCCAGCCGCACAGCGGGCAGATCTGTATCAACGGGGCCGCCGCCCGTCTCGTGTCGGTGGGCGACATCGTCATCATCTTGGCGTACGTCACGCTTCCGGATGAGGAGGCGCGACGTCACCGACCGAATCTGGTCTACGTGAACGAGCGGAACGAGATCGTGCGGATCGGGCACGAGATCGCGCCGGCGACAGCGTGAGGAGGGCGGCATGCCACGCCTGACCATCGACGACCTCAAGCGGAAGAAGCGGGACGGCGAGAAGATCGCCATGATCACCGCCTACGACTATCCGTCCGCCCGGCTGGTGGACGAAGCCGGCGCCGACATCATCCTCGTGGGCGACACCCTCGGCATGGTGGTGCTGGGGTACGACACCACCATCCCCGTCACCATGGAGGACATGATCCACCACACGAAGGCGGTGGTGCGGGGCTCGCAGCGGGCGCTGGTCGTGGGCGACATGCCCTTCATGAGCTATCAGGTGAGTCCGGAGGAGGCGCTGCGGAACGCGGGCCGCTTCCTGCAGGAGGCCGGCTGTCAGGCGGTCAAGCTCGAAGGCGGCGTGCACATGGCGCCGACCGTGAAGCGCCTCGTCGAGGTCGGCATCCCCGTGATGGGTCACATCGGCCTCACGCCGCAGAGCGTCCACCAGCTCAGCGGGTTCAAGGTCCAGGGGAAGACGCCCGCCGCTGCGGTGAAGCTGCTCAACGACGCCCACGCTCTCGAGGAGGCGGGCGCGTTCGCCATCGTGCTCGAGACGATTCCGGCGCCGCTCGCGAAGCTCATCACCGAGCGGGTGAGCGTGCCCACCATCGGCATCGGCGCCGGGCCGGACACCGACGGGCAGGTGCAGGTCTTCCACGATCTCCTGGGTCTGTTCACGGCGTTCACGCCCAAGCACGCCCGACGCTACGCCGACGTCGGCGATATCATCCGCCGGGCTGTCGCGGACTACGTCGCGGACGTGCGCAATCGCCGCTTCCCGACGGGCGAGCAGAGCTTCCAGATGAAGCCGGAGGCGCTGGAGGAGCTTGCCCGGGCGAGCCGCTGAGGACGACGTGTTCCCGGTCCTTCGCGTGGAGGACCGTCTGTCATTCGCCATCGCGCGAGTGGCCCGTAGCCCATGGATGGGGGCTTCCGCTCCGGCGGAGGGAACCGCGGATCGAGAACCCCTGGTCCGTCAGACGGCGGACGCGCCTTCTGGCGTGGAGGCGGGCGAGGCAGCATGGCCCTCCTCCGCGTCAGAAGGCCGCGCCGGCGGCGCCCCGCCAGGAAGCGTCCCGTGCAGGTAGCCACGACCATCGAGGAGTATCGCCGGCTCCGCGCGGCGATGACCGGAACGGTGGGCGCCGTTCCCACGATGGGCTATCTGCACGACGGTCACCTCGCGCTGGTGCGGCGCGCCAGGGCCGAAAACGACCACGTGGTCGTCAGCATCTTCGTGAACCCCACACAGTTCGGCCCGAACGAGGACTACGCCCGCTATCCTCGCGACCCAGAGCGCGACCTCGCGATGCTCCGCGCGGAGGGCGTCGACGTCGTGTTCATGCCGTCCGTGGAGGAGATGTACCCGGAGGGCTTCGCCACCTACGTCAATGTCGAGCGGCTGACCGAGCGGCTTGAGGGAGCGCACCGCCCCGGGCACTTTCGCGGCGTGACCACAGTGGTGACGAAGCTGTTCAACGTCTTGCAGGCGCACCGGGCGTATTTCGGCCAGAAGGACGCCCAGCAGCTCATTGTCATCCGCAGGATGACGCGAGATCTGGCGTTTCCGGTCGAAATCGTCGATGTGCCTACCGTACGCGAGCCCGACGGGCTAGCCATGAGCAGCCGAAACGTCTATCTTTCGCCCGACGAGCGGCGCGCAGCCACGGTGTTGTTCCGGGCGCTCGAACGTGCGCGGGAGCTGTGGGGCGCCGGCGTCAGAGACGGAAGCCGCCTTCGCGCGGCGATGCGGGAAGTCGTGGAGAGCGAACCGCTGGCCCGCGCCGATTACGTGAGCGTCGCCGATCCGGAGACGCTCGAGGAGTTGAACACGATCGAGGGTCGCGCGCTGGCCTCCCTGGCCGTTCGTCTCGGTTCGACCCGCCTGATCGACTGCGCGTGGTTAGGAACTTAGGCGGTTGCGCGGAAGGACGGGCGCGACGATGATGGACATAACGTCGGACAGCATCGTGGGACCGGACGCGCGCCGGCGTCCGGAGCGAAGGGAGGGGTTTACGTGGTCGACTTCGCGCTGAGCGATGAAGAGCGAATGGTGCGCGACCTGGCGCACGAGTTCGCCGAGAAGGAGATTCGCCCCAAAGCCGCCTACTACGACGAGCACGAGGAGGTGCCGTACGAGCTCATCGCCAAGGCGAGCGAGCTGGGTCTGGCGATGGGTATCTTCGGCGCCGGCGGGAGCGGCCTGTTGCCGTACATCATCACCGAGGAACTCGCGTGGGGTTGCGCAGGTATCGCCCTGGCCATCGCCTCGAGCGGCCTCGCGGCAGCGGCGATCCAGGCCATGGGCACGCGCGAGCAGCAGGAGCGCTTCCTGCCCATGTGCGTGAGCGACGGAAAGCAGGTCCGCCTGGGCGCGATGGGGCTCACGGAACCGGAGGCGGGCTCCGACGTTGCGAACATCTCCACCACGGCAGTGCGCGACGGCGACTTCTATGTCCTAAACGGCACGAAGCGCTTCATCACGAACGGCGGCATCGCGGACATCCACGTCATCTTCGCGACGGAGGACAAGAGTAAGGGTTGGGGCGGCCTCGGCGCGTACGTCGTCGAGAAAGGGACGCCCGGGCTCATCGCCGGCACGACGTGGAAGAAGATGGGCATCCGCGCTTCGCACACGGCCGACGTCATCCTCGAGAACTGCCGCATCCCGGTGAGCAACAAGCTCGGGTGGTCGCCGGAGTCCGAGAGGAACGGCGGCAGCGGGGGCCCGCCGGGAGCGCTGGGCGCGCTGAAGATGCTCGAACGGACGCGGCCGGTGATCGGCGCCTTCAGCGTCGGCATCGCGCGCGCCGCGCTCGAGTACGCCATCGACTACGCGAAGACGCGGGTGCAGTTCGGGAAGCCGATCATCGCGCACCAGGCCGTGGGCTTCAAGCTCGCCGAGATGGCGACGGAGGTGGACGCCGCCCGGCTCTTGGTCTGGCGGGCCGGTTGGATGTGGAACGCCGGCGAACCGTTCCTGCGGGCCGAGGGCAGCATGGCGAAGTACTACGCTTCCGACGTCGCCATGAAGGTCACGCTGGAGGCCCTCCAGATCTGCGGAGGTTACGGCTACATGCGGGAGTTCCCCCTCGAGAAGTGGGTCCGCGACGCCAAGATCTTCCAGATCTTCGAGGGCACCAACGAGATCCAGCGGCTCGTCATTTCGCGGGCGTTGGCTGGACGGTAGCGGCCACTCCGACAGCGCGCGTGCTAGAATCGGGCCGGGCGGACTCCTGCTCCGGGTGATTCATGCTGGATGGCGCATTTCTCATCGACCGCGACGAAGTCCTCCGGACGGTCCGCGAGGCGGAGGTCATCACCTTTCGCTTCCCCACCGTGACCGACCGTCTGCTGATCGATAACCGCTATTCGGAGCTGGACCCCCCGATGGTGCGGCTCGTCGAGCCGGCGGGCAGCGTCGAAGAGCGGTTCCGGAGCCTCAAGCGGCTACGTCCGCGCTTCCGCATTCCCGATCGCATCAGCGCCATCGCCTGGCCCCTCACCGCCCGCGCGATCCAGGAATACGGCGTCTGGGACGCCATCATCGACCGCATCGCGACGGCAGGCTTCACCGACGCCGCAGAGCGGTACGGCGGCGTCTTACGGGACCTGCTCGCCCGGGAGCGGCGCGAGGCGCTCGCAGCGGTCCGCGGCGAGGAGCCCTATCAGGTCATCTGGTCGCGGCACGCCTGAATCCATGGAGCGGGCGCGCTTCTTACGGCTTGTGCGGCGGGCCCTGCAGAGCCTTCCCCCCGAGTACCGCGCGCGTCTCGAAAACGTCGACGTCGTCGTCAAGCGCCGCATGTCCCCGCGGGAGCGCCGGGAAGCCGGCCTGGGCCCGGGCGAGGAGCTCTACGGGCTGTATCAGGGCATCCCCCTCACCGAACGCACGTCGGACTACGGGCTCGTCCTGCCCGACGTCATCACCATCTACCAGGAGCCGCTCGAGGAAGATTTCCCCGACGAAGAGGACCTCGTGCGTGAAATCAGAGTGACAGTGATGCATGAAATCGCCCACTTCTTCGGCATCGACGACGAGCGGCTGGAGGAGCTGGGCCTGGATTAGCGCTTCGGGCTGGCCGTGCACCTGCCGATGGTAGAATGGCGCGGGCAAAGGCGTCCCGCCCCATGAGCACGGAAGGGGGAGCGACCCGATGACGACACAGACCCGCTATACCACGCCGTCGCGAGCGTCTACCGCTCGCCTGCGAACGCTGCTGTTGACGCTCGCGGTCTGGGCGGCGCTGGGCTGGCTCCTGCAGCTCGCGCTGGACACGCCCGTTCTCGACCTCCAGGGCGACCTCGACGGCGTGCTGGGCGGACGGGCGTTCGGCGGGGCCTACCTGGCCCTGGCGGCGGCGTACCTGTTCGCCGCCTTCAACGCCGAACGCATGCTATTCATGCTCTGGGTTGGCGCCATCGAACAGATCGGGACCGTCATCACCATCGTGTTCCACTGGGCGCGGAACGATATCGGCTTCGGGGGCGCCGAGGGGCTTCTGCCGTTGTTCATCGCGCTGGCGCTCCTGGTCCTGATCCTTTTGAACCTGGGACGCGAACGGGAAGCCGGGACGTGAACGCATGAGCCAGACGGAGGAGACGAAGCCGGCGCCTCCTACCGACGCGTCAGCTCCGGCTTCGTCGTCGAGCGTCCCTTCGTTCGGGCAGCCCGCCGCGATGCTCTCCGCGGAGGGCATGCTCCGCGTCGTGCTGGCGCTTCTCGGCGTCTGGACCCTCTACTCGGGGCTCACGCTGACCATCTGGCAGGGCATCGACGTCGCGACGGTGGCCGGCGACCTGGAGAACGGCCCCGCCGCCAGGCTCGTCGGCGTGCATCTCCTCGTGATCTGGCCCGTGTTCTGGCTGCTCGCCTGGGACCTCGACCGCTTTCGCCTGCTGCTCTGGATGCCCTACGCCCACCAGGCCGGCGTCTTCGTCGTGACCGCGTTCGATGTCGTGCGCAGGCGGCGAGACTTCACCGACGCGGCGCTGCCGCTGGTGGTGACGGCCTTCTTCCTCGTGCTCCTGGGATACATTGCGCTGATGCGGCGCGAGGCGGCCCCGGTGACGCCGGCGCCTGCCGCGCCGTCCGAATCGCCGCCGGAGCCGCAGGGTCCCGGTTCGGCCGGTCAGCCCGCCGCGCCCGCTGATCGGCGTGGGAGCCCGCCCGTTCACTGATCCTGCGTCACGCGCTTCGTCGCTTCCCGGAACCGCTCGACGTGATCGGGCGAGCCCCGCAGGCGCTGGTTCGCCTCGAGCTCGGCCTCGACGCCCGCGTCGATGGTCGTCGCGCGGTCGACGACGCGCTTGGTCCAGGCGACGGCGTCGGGCGAATGGGAGGCGATGACCGCGGCCAGCTCGACGCACTCGGCCTCGAGCCGCTCGGGAGCCGTCACCCGGTTCACGAGGCCGATGCGCTCGGCTTCGGCGGCGTCGACGACGCGGGCGGTGAACAACAGCTCCTTAGCCCGCGCCGGGCCGACGAGCCGCGGGAGCTGGCTCCCGCCCACGACCAGGCCGTACGCGGCTCCCGGAAACCGGAACGAGGCCGACGGCGACGCGATCCGGATGTCGCAGGCGATGGCGAGCGCCGCGCCTCCCCCGAACGCCGGGCCGTTGACCGCGGCGATCACCGGCTTCGGGAAGCGACCGACGCGAACGACGGCCCGGGCCATGCCGTCACCGCGCCCGCCGCGTTCGATACTTTCCAGGGCTTCGGTCATATCAGCGCCCGCGCTGAACGCCTTCCCCGCCCCCGTGAGGATCACGCAACGCACGGTCTCGTCGGCCTCGAGCTCGTCGAGGGTGTCGACAAGGGAAGTGGAGAGCGCGAAGTTGAACGCGTTCCGCTTGTCCGGCCGGTTGAAGCGGAGCAGGGCGACGCCGGGAGCCGGCCGCTCGACCAGGAGAGGCGGAGGTTCAGGCATCGGCGGCTCCCGCAGGAACCTGCGCCTCGAACTTCAGCGTGACGATTTCGTTCCGGCGCAGCGAGAGTTCGGCGGCTTCGTCTCGCCCCGCCAGCCGTCGCAACGGCTCCTCGTTGAGGTTCACGAGCCACACGCCGTCGTGGGGTTCCGAAAGCGCGACGGTCCCGTGCGTCTCCTCGTCCAGGATGTTGTACAAGCGCACGACGACGCCATCGCCGTCCTCGGCGGGCTTCGCAGCGGCGACGACCAGCCCGTCGCCGCGGACGTCCAGGAGCGACGCCTCATCGCCGAGCAGCCCCGACCCTCCCCGGCTCCAGCGAGCGCGCATGGGCACCCGGAACCAGTGGGCCTGGCGGTAGGCCGCTTCCCACCCTCCGTCATGGGGGATGATGGCGTAGTCGAACGTCCAGCGCCCGAGCAACTGCGCGCCCGGCGTCTCGACCTCAGGGCCGGCGCCTCCCCGCCGCGAGGTCAGATCGGACCGGGAGAGCCAGCCGACGCAGCGGAGCAGGGTCAGCGCGATGACCGCGCCGTCGGGAGCCTCGATGACCTCGTACTCGGGGAGGCCCCGGTTCGCCACCATCAGGCCGTAGACGCCGTCGTTCACATCGACGAACGACTTCTGAGGCTGCGTGCCCACGGGCTGTTCGCTCCACGTCGCCGGGTCCCACTCGGGGATCGCGAGGTCGCGCCGGATGACCCCGAAGTGCTGTTCGGCGTACGCCGCCTTCGCCGGGATGCCCGTGGGAAAGAGCGCGCGCAGCCGGTGATCCCGGGCCGTGTTTTCGATTTCGACGTGGACATCGACGCGCGGAACGCCGTGCGCGAGCGACACGACCGTGCGGATGGGGACGTCCACCGTCTTCGGCGAGCGGGCGCGGCGCTCCGGCGTTAGGGATGAAGGCAAGCGGTATACGCTCTCGATGGCGAGGCTCCAACGCGCGGGCCCCGACTCCACGACCCGGACGCGCGGGGGAACGGACGGCCGGTCGACGATCAGGTCGTCTTCGGGGACGCAGTAGTTGTACTCGTCGCCGCGGTCGCCTCCGTCCACGTACCGGTTGAGCCCGGACCAGCGTCGCCCCGTTCGCAGGTCTTCGACAGTCAGCGTGCCATCTGCGGGGTCTGCGCTCACCCTGAGGAGGCCGTTCTCGATAGCGGCTGCGCTGGAGGAAACGGACGGCGGCTCAAGCGGGCCGTACTCGATGCGGTAGGAGCGGAAGCCGAATCCCGGGGCGTCTGGGGCGATGAAGACGACGTCCACCTCCTCGAAGCTGTAGGGTCCGAAGGTACGCCGCACCGGCGCGCCGAGAAGCTGCGCGGGGACGCGCGAGCCGTCCGGCGCCACCAGCGCCACCGGCGCCTGCCCGTCTCGCAGGCGCGCGGTGAACTCCACGACGTCCGTGCGCGGGCCGAACTGCGGGTTGAACACGAGAACGCGCTCGCCGGGCGGGGCCAACGCCGCCAGAACCCGCATCGCGTGCGACGCGATCTCTTCGCCGATCTGCTCCGCCTCGTCGTAGCGGGTCGCCATCTCCTCGTGCACCTGGTCGACGGAGCACCCGCAGATCGAATCGTGCGGCTGGTTCTCGAAGAGATACCGCCACGCCCGGTCGAGGAGCGCCTTGATGGACCCCGGCTGCGTCGGGAACGGCATGTGCGCGAACCGCGCGGGAAGCGGCTCCTTCCATTCGGGAGGGATCCGGCGGCGCAGCAACGACATCCAGGTGGCGAGCGGCTCCGCCCATAGGGTGAGGAGGTCCTCGCAGCGCTGGTTGCGTTGCTTGATCCACATGCGGGCGGAGAGGACTCCGGGCAGCAGGTGGGCGCGCTGTCCGCTGCGGAACTCGCCCTCGTGCACGTGCATGGACCCTTCGCGGCCTTCGAGCTCGCGCTGGACGGCGTCGAACACCTCGGGCAGCGAGAGGTGGACGAGCTCGGCGTCGTCGAGGACCTCGTTCGCGATCCGGATGATGTCGGACAGCTCCCGCTGCGCGGGCAGGTGGTCGCTTCCGTTCATGAGCAGGAGATACCGGGTCGTCGCGCGGGGCTCGAGCTCCGCCCTGATGCGGCGGATGCGCTCGAGGAGGGCGTCGCGCGCCGCCGGGAGATGCGCGCCGATGCCGTACCCGCCGGGCTTGTGGATGGTGAACACCTCGCTGCCGTCGGGCGACCGCCAGATGAACTCCGTCTGTCGCAGCGACTCGTCGGCGCCGCGCCACATCGTGGCCCGCTCGATGCCGAAGCCACGGAAAATCGCCGGCATGTACGCGATCTGGCCGAACGGGTCTGGAATGTAGCCCACCTTCATTACGGGGCCGAACTGGGCGGCCACCCGGTGACCCCTCAACAGATTGCGCACCAGCGCTTCGCCTCCGGGCAGGAATTCGTCCGGGATGATGTACCACGGCCCGATGAGGAGCCGCCCCTCCCGTACGGCGCGCTCGATGTCGGGCCGCCGCTCCGGCCTCACCTCGAGATAGTCCTCGAGCGGGATGGTGTGCCCGTCGAGCATGAAGCACCGGTATTCGGGGTCGCGGTCGAACAGGTCGAGCAGGTCGTCCAGCAGCCCCACGAGACGCAGGCGGAACGACTGGTACGGCAGGTACCACTCGCGGTCCCAGTGAGTGTGCGAGACGACGGCGATGATGCGGCGCGCGTCGCGGATCATCTCCGAGCCTCCGGCCCCTCTCGCTTCCATTCGCCCACGTAGATCGGGTTCGTCATGGCATGCACGACTTCGCCGCGCTCGGGACGCCCGCGGAAACCGACAGCTTCGAGACGGAGATACGCGCGTCCTTCCACCGGGACGCTGATCTCTTCGACGTAGTCCTCGACGGGCGCGCGGGTCTCCCAGTACACGTCCCGGTTCCGGTACAGGATGATGCGCTTGTCGACGGGCCCACGGTACCGGATGCGGCAACGGAGCCGCCCGTCCGGGAGCGATTCGATGACGTCGCCCATGAGCGCGCCGAACCGCCCGTCACCCAGGTCGGCGGCGAGCTCGAGGAACGGCCCTTCGAAGCTCTCAGAGATGAACACGTGACCGGCCACCAGTGCGTCGAGGACGCCGGCCTCGTCGAGCAGGCCCGGCGCGCGAATCCAGGTGCAGGGCTCGCCCAGGCCGTTGGGCTGGGTCCGGGCCGCCGGCGGAATCGCGTGCGTGTCGCTTCCGCCGACGGCGGTGACGCGCCGCCCCTCGTCGAGATGCCGCAACCAGAGCTCGCGGGACTCTTCGTTGAACCAGCGCCACGGCGCCTGCCACACCTCCATGAAGCCGTAGCCCCGGAGGTCGGTGAACAGCCATGGGGGGCCGTGCCGCTTGGGGTGGTTGGGCGAGAAGAGCCCGCCTCCTTGGTGCACGAACGCCATGAGCCGGGCCATCGCGTCGATGTCGTCGCAGCGGAAGTCTACCCACCCGGGCATCCCCCAGACGTTGGCGTGCCCCTTGTACGTGGTGACTTCCTCCCCCGGGATGATGAGCAGCTCCGGCGACGACGCCGCCAGCACGTCCGGGATATGGCTGCTCGTGTTGTGGTCGGTCACCGCGAAGTAGTGGAGCCCCCGCTCGCGCGCCTGGGCCGAGAGCTCGAGCACCGTGTTGCTTCCGTCCGAATGCACGGTGTGCGTGTGCAGGTCGCCCTTCCACCAGCGCGCTGGGCTGGATCGAGGCGACGTGCGCCCGATGGTCCGCGGACCGGGCATCGTTCCGGGCGCTTCATTCGTGGCGCTCAGGTCGACGTCGATGTTCACGTCGACCCAGTAGCGGCACGCCGGGTCGTACAGTTCGGCGCGACCCAGCACCAGGTGCCAGGTGCCCGGGATGAGCGGGCCGGGCAGATAGCCCGGGGTCGCGCTGTCCGCGGCGAGGAAGAACTGCCGCCGGGCGCTGCCGCTCCAGCCCCTGAAGCCGTTCCCCAGGAACTCGTGGCCCCGCGGGTCGAAGACGCCGATGTCGACCACGTTGGCGCGGCTGTCGGGGTCGCGCAGCGTCCGATCCTCGAACTGATACGCCACCTCGATCCGGCGCGCCCCGGGCGGGACATCGAACGGCAGGTAGATGTACGGCCCCGAATCGGGTGTCAGGACGCCGTCGAAGCGATAGCGCTGGCGCATCGACGTTGAGTATACGCGGCCAGCCGGTGGCGGCTAGCCCCGGAGGCCGAAGCGCGCCTCCTCCGCTTCGATCTCGCGCTCGATGACCGCGCGCGGGGTCAACCACAGCACGAGCGCGATCACTCCCGCGACGGCGAGCGCGTCGTCGGCGTATCCGAGAACCGGAATGAAATCGGGCATGAGGTCGAAGGGCAGGGTCAGGTACAGGAACAGGGCGGGGAGCGGGAGCTTCGCCGCGAGCGGGACATCCGGACTCGACAACAGACGCCGGGCGAGAGTTAGCTTCCCACGCGCCGGCAGGGCGAGGACCCGCCGAATCACCGGATGGCGGGTCGCCCTGCGTGTCAACCAGACGACTGCCACGAGGGCGATGGCCGCGGCCGCGACCGAAACGGCGATGACCTGCCACGTCTCCACGCCGTCAGTGTACCGGGGCCCGCGGGACGGCTCGGGATAGCGCATCGGCATTAAGATTGGGGCGTCCGCATGGTGGTAATCTTCCCGAGCGTCTGCTAGAATAGCGCCCACGCAGCGGTGGTGACGCTCACGTGAGCGTGCAGGAGAGGAGAGCCGGTATGAATCGCGACATCCTAGAACAGCTCCGGCGCGAACCCGGCGCCGAGGACCTCGACCTCTCGTGGCTCGAGCGGCCCGCCGCCGAGCGGGGCTTGCGGGTCGTTCCGGGCAAGCGAGGCCTCACTCTGGAGGACATCGCGACCGGCTCTTACGGGGCGATTCCGGACGAGACGCTCAACCGGAGCGGACGGCTGCGGGGCATGGCGCCCCGTTCCGACGCGCAGGTCTTCGAGAAGCACTGGCGGGCGCGCACCGATTCGTGGTCGGAGTCGGCGATGTTGCTCTACGAGGAGGCGGTGCAGCGCCAGTGGAGCTCGGCGACGGACATTCCATGGCAGGACCTGCCCGAGCTGGACGAGAACCTCGAGCTGGCGATGTCGCAGCTCTGCACGTTCCTGACGCAAGTGGAGTTCATCGCCGGAGACGTACCGGGCCAGTACGCGCCCAACATCAGCGGCGAATACTTCGAGGTCGGCCTCTTCCTCGCCACGCAGATCATGGACGAGGCGCGGCACCTGGACGTCTTCCGCAAGCGCGCGCTGGCCAACGGCGTGGGGCTGCTCCAGGCGGGCCCCGGCGCCGTCGGACTGCTGACGGCCCAGGACTTCACCGAGATGACGTCGACCCTGCATCTCGTGGGCGAGGGCTTCGTGCAGTCGATGTTCCGCATGGGCGAGCTCTTCGCGCAGAGCGAGGTGGACAAGCGCATGTTCCGCCTGGCGGCGCAGGACGAGAGCCGCCACGTGGCGTTCGGCGTCATGCACATGAAGTACGTCATCGACACCGAGCCCGAGCGCCGCGAGGAAATTCATACGTACCTCGACCGGATGGAAGGGCTGCTCGGTGCGGGATCGGCCCAGGCTGGCCTCACGGGCGGCGGCGCGACGGGCGAGGCGCTGGCCATTCTGCTCGGCGGCGGCACCAGCGAGTCGCAGCTCAACGAGGGCTATCGCAAGCTCCTCGCCATCAGGAAGCGCCAGGTCAACGAATATATGCACCGACTCGAAGTGGTGGGCCTGGGAGACCGCCGGGACCGCATGGCCCCGGGTCTGAGGCTGTTCCTGGACCCGCCGCGGAACTAGCGGGGGTGTCCGGAGAACCACACGAAGCAGCGCGGGCCGGGCGGTAGGAGACGCCGCCCGGTTCGCATCGACGGCAGGTGAGACGATGCCCGACGCGAATCTCCTTCCCAGCGCGGACGAACAGGAAGCCGGAGCGGCGACGCAGACGCAGGCGCCCCCCGCTGGCGCGGCGCCACCGCAGTTCCAGTTCCCGCCCTTGGACATGAGCTGGGCGCGCGTGCCCACGGAGCGGCCGCCCCGTCCCAAGATCGGGTCGGACGGCTTCACGCTCAGGATGGCCGACGTCGGCTCGTACGGGTGGGCGCCCGACCGATGGCCTTACGAGAACGACACGCCGCGCGGGTCGTATCCTGCGGAGGACCGCGGCCTTCCCGCACCCTACACCATCTACGACAAGGCGGAGGTGTGGGCCGACAACGCCGCGGACCTGTACGAGCTGGCCATCCGCGAGCGCTGGGCGCCCGCGACCCAGGTCTCCTGGGGCAGCATCGAACCGCTGCCCGACCACGTCGAGGCGGCGCTCGACCAGATCTTCACGTCGATTTCGGAGCAGCAGTACAACTCCGCGCAGGTCTTCATGGGCCGCCTGCGCGACATCTCCTACGGCTACCACGAGGTCAAGCTCTTCCTCGCGACGCA
>DATLZC010000132.1:0-13452 GCA_035574215.1 Dehalococcoidia bacterium
GCGGTGTCGGTGTCGACGAAGATCACGCCCTGCTTCGCCAGGTCCTCGCGGATGTTGTGGTAGACGACCTCCGAGTCGTACTGAGCGCCCACGCCCGCGAGGAACTTCCGCTCGGCCTCGGGGATGCCCAGCCGGTCGAACGTCCGCTTGATGTACTCGGGCACGTCGTCCCACGACTTGCCGGGGCGGTCCGCGGCGCGCGCGAAGTAGTAGATGTCGTCGAAGTCCAGGTGGTAGTTCTGGATGTTCCCGCCCCAGAAGCCGGTGGGCATGGGGCGCTCCACGAAGTGGTGGTACGCCTTGACCCGGTACTCCGTCATCCACGAGGGCTCGTTCTTGGCCGCGGAAATCTCACGGACGACACGCTCGCTCAGGCCCTTCTCAGTCCTGAAGACGTACTTCGCGTCGTCGTGGAAGCCCCACTTGTAGCCCTCGATGCCGATGTCGATTGGCTTGGTAGTCATGATGCGACTCCTTCGGCCGCGGGCGCTTCCTCGCCCGCGAACTCCCGGATGACCCAGTCGTAGCCGCGCTCTTCGAGCTCGGTCGCGAGCTCCGGGCCGCCCGAGGTGATGATGCGGCCGCGGTACAGCACATGCACGAACTGCGGCTTGATGTAGTTCAGGATGCGCTGGTAGTGCGTGATGAGCAGCACCGCCATGTGCGGGCCCATCAGGGCGTTCACGCCCTCCGAGACCGTCCGCAGCGCGTCGATGTCGAGGCCCGAGTCGGTCTCGTCCATGATGGCGAGCTCGGGCCGCAGGATGCCCATCTGGAGAATCTCGGCGCGCTTCTTCTCACCGCCGGAGAACCCCTCGTTCACGTACCGGCGGGCGAAGTTCTCGTCCATCTTCAGCAGGTCCAGCGTCTCCTTCAGGAGCTGACGGAACTCGCGCACCGGCATCTCCTGGCCGCGCACCGCTTTCGCTGACTGGCGCAGGAAATTCACCATCGTGACGCCGGGAATCGCCAGCGGATACTGAAACGCCAAGAACATACCTCGCCGGGCCCGTTCGTCGGGCGTCAGGGAGAGGATGTCCTCGCCCTTGAACAGCACCTGGCCCGATGTCACCTGATACCGGGGATGCCCCATCAGCGCGTGGGCCAGCGTGCTCTTGCCCGAGCCGTTCGGGCCCATGAGCGCGTGCACCTCGCCCCGCCGCACCGTCAGGTCCACACCGCGCAGAATCTCCTTGCCCTCGACGCTCACGTGGAGGTCTCGGACGTCCAGCAGCACCTCGTTACTCATCGTCCCTTCCATCGCTCGACGGCCCATCGGGCCTGTCACTGCTCGCGCCGGCCCGCGCCGGGGCCGTGCGCTCCATCCGTTCGTCGGTTTCCGGCAGGCGCACCACGTACTCACAGCACGGGTCGCCCGCCGCGATCCTGCCCACCTGCTCCACCGGCGCATCCAGCAAGAGCTGAATCGCCAGACGGTCCGATCGGCAGGCGTCTTCCGTCGCCAGCGCCGCGCGCCGGTACGGACAGACGTGGTTCGCGAGCACGTATCCGGAGTCGAGCCGCCGCCAGGTGTCGACGATCCCCTCGCTCCGCAGGGCCTCGCTCACCTGCTCGACCCGCTCCTCGAGGGTCACGCCCGTGACCTCGCCCCGATGAGCCTCGGCCACGTCCAGCGCGACCTCCTCGAACACCTGCCCGAGCAGCTCGCGGCCCTCGCGGCCGCTCACGCGCTCCGGTGCAAGATGCACGAGCCGGTCGACAACGCGCGTCAGCAGCCGGGTGTACCCCGCCGGCGAGAGCTCCTCCGCCTCCTCCGTCAGGAAGAAGACAAAGGACGGCCTGCCGACACCGTGCCGGACCACCCGGACGTCGATGAGCCCTTCGGCGCGGAGCAGATCGAGATGCCGGCGGGCCGCCGGCACGCTGAGGTTCAACGCCGCGGCCACGTCGGCCGCCGTGCTCTCGCCGCGCTGGCGAATGTGCTCGAGGACCTTGGTTCGGGTAGTCTGCACGATGCGTCCGTCGCCCGAAGGCGACGCTCCCTACGGCCCCATGCTATCGGCCGGCTTCGCAAATAGTCAAGAAATTTTGACTTTAAATGAAACTTTGCTTCTAAATTCCCCGCCGTCAAGGGCCGGACGGCCTGCCCCGAACACTCCGCCCGGACCGCTTGCCTCGAGCCGCTCCGGTCGTCGATCATACGTTCGTGGACATCTATACCGTCTCCCAGGTCGCCTCCTACCTCCGTGAGCTGTTCGAGACCGACGCCCACCTCAGCGACCTGTGGGTCTCGGGCGAGGTCTCGAACCTCAGCCGCGCGACGTCTGGACACCTCTACTTCACGCTGAAGGACGCCCGGGCGTCTCTGCGCTGCGTGCTCTTCCGCAGCGCCTACGGCGCCCGCGCCGCCCAGGAGCTCGACAACGGACAGCAGGTCGTCGCCCACGGACGCGTCTCCCTCTACGAGCCACGGGGCGACCTCCAGATGATCGTGGACTTCGTGCAGCCCGAAGGGCTCGGCGCGCTGCAACTGGAGATCGAGCGCCTGAAGGCGAAGCTGGAGCAAGAAGGCCTGTTTGCGGCCGCCCGCAAGCGGCCTCTGCCGCGCTTCCCGAAGCGCATCGGCGTGGCCACATCCCCCGCGGGCGCGGTGTTTCACGACATCTGCCACGTGCTCGAGCGCCGCTGGCCTCTCGCCGAAGTCGTCCTCGCCCCGACGCCCGTCCAGGGCCCCGAGGCCGTCGAGGGTGTGGTCGACGCCATCCGCGCCCTGAACCGCGCGCCCGACATCGACGTCATCATCGTCGCGCGCGGCGGCGGATCTCTCGAGGAGTTGGCGCCGTTCAACTCGGAGCTTGTTGCCCGGGCCATCTACGGCAGCGCGGTCCCGGTCGTCTCCGCCGTCGGCCACGAGACCGACACCACCATCGCCGACCTCGTCGCCGACGTCCGCGCGCCTACGCCGTCCGCCGCCGCCGAGATCGTCGCTCCCGACCGTCGGCAGTTGAGCATCCATCTCGGCGTCATGGCGGCGACGCTGGAATCGGCCGTACGCCACCGGCTGCGCGACGGGCGCGCCGCCGTCGAAGCCTGCGTGTCGCGCATGAGCCGCCGCGAACCCGAGTTCGCCCGGCTGCGCCAGTCCGTGGACGACCGCTCGCAGCGCGCGAGCGCCGCCATCGACGCGCTCTTGCGCCACCGGGCGCTCGAACTGGGTGGGCATCGTTGGCGCCTGCGCTCGCTCGATCCGCTGGCGACGCTGGAGCGCGGCTACGCCATCGTGCAGCGCGACGGCCACGTCGTGAGCAGCGTCCGCGCCGTCCATCCCGGCGAGCCGCTCGGCGTGCGGGTGCGGGATGGAACCTTCGGCGTGCGCGTCGAGGGCGTGCGATCGGCGCGACGTCTCCGGGCACGCCCGACGCCGGCGGACCAACCGCCGCTTTTCACCGTTCCGGAGGCCGACCCCGCATGACGCGACGCGAATCGTTCGAGACGCTCTACCGGCGGCTGGAGGAGACGGTCGAGAAGCTCGAGCAAGGGGGCCTCTCGCTGGAAGACGCCATCGCGCTGTACGAAGAGGGGATGCGGCTGGCGAAGCGATGCCAGGAGCTGCTGGACGAAGCCGAGCTCCGCGTCACCCGGCTGCGGCAGGCGTTCGCCGAACGCGCGGCGGTGTATGCCGCCGAGGAAGACACCGAGGAGCCGCTTCCCGGCGAGCCCTTCGACGACGAGGACGTGGGTGGCTGAACGGCTGCGCATCGGGTGGTTCGCGACGGGCCGCGGCGAAGGCTCGCGGAACCTGCTCCGCGCGGCGGTCGACGCTATTCGCGACGGGCGTCTCAACGCCGAGATCGCGTTCGTCTTCTGCAACCGCGACCCCGGCGAGTTCGAGCCGACCGACGTCTTTCTCGAGCAGGCGCGGTCCTATGGCATTCCGGTCATCACCCTCT
Organism: Dehalococcoidia bacterium; assembly: GCA_035574215.1. GTDB lineage: Bacteria > Chloroflexota > Dehalococcoidia > DSTF01 > JACRBR01 > DATLZC01. The sequence continues at coordinate 3,912 of DATLZC010000132.1, forward strand.
CGTCGCGGAAGTTCCGCAGGGCGCACGATGGCGTGCGCGCTCGTCCCGGCGAGCCGCTCCCGGAGTGGCGGCACGCCTACGACCGCAGGGTGGCGTCGATGCTGCCGCCGTTCGACATCGGCATGCTCGCCGGGTACATGCTCATCGCCACGGAGGAGCTCTGCGAGCGCTTCCCGCTGTTGAACCTGCACCCGGCGGCGCCCGGCGGGCCCGCCGGCACATGGCAAGAGGTGATCTGGCAGCTCATCGCAGAAGGCGCGACGTCCAGCGGCGTCCGCATCCATCTCGCCACCACCGAGCTGGACGCCGGCCCCGTCGTGACCTACTGCACGTACTCGCTGCGGGGTCCGGGCATCGACGAGCTGTGGCGGGACGTCGAATGCCGGACGATGCAAGAGGCGCGGGCGGAGAAGGGCGAAGAGCTTCCGTTGTTCAAAGAGATTCGCCGGCGGGGCGCGGCCCGCGAGCTGCCGCTGGTCGTCGAGACGCTACGCGCCTTCGCGGACGGACGCCTTCGCATCGTCGAGCGGCGTCCGTATCGTGACAGCGAGCCCATCGAGGGGGGACTCGACCTCACGCCGGAGGTGGAGGCGGCGCTGGGCGAGATGAGGTGAGCGCCCGGCCGGCGCAGATGAGCCCTAACCGCGGGCGGCGCGTTCCCCGCTCCTGCGGCGAGGAACGCGAAACACGAAACGAGGGGTTGCATGGCAACCCCTCGGCGCTCATTACCGCCGGTTGGCGCCCAACCGGCGGGCGGTCATCAGCATGACGTTATCGGCACGACTGACCCTTTGTCAACGCATCGAGCAGCGTCGCGGTCTCCACACATTGTTTAGCCGCTGTTAGGGATTCCTTAACACTTCCCGAGTAGCATATCGGTGAAGGGACGCAGGGAATTCGCTCCCCCATTCCCGAAGTCCCACACACGAAGACCGAGGCGCGCCACATCCCCGCAGCCATCGCTTGCGCGCCTCGGTTCTTTGTTGACCCTCAGCCGCACTCGTCCAGAAACCGCAGGACCGCCTCGTTGAACGCCTCCGGCCGCTCCCAGTACACCGAATGCCCCGTCCCCGGAACGACCACCAGGCGCGACCCGGGCACGAGCCGGCTCGCCGCTTCCATCGCGGACGGCGGAAACAACGGGTCGTCCGCTCCGCACAGGAACAGCGCGGGCGTCCGGAGGCTTCGCATCTCATCCTCGGTCGGCGACGGCGGGAGCCGCCAGGGCGCGAAGAAGTCATCCGGCCGGGGCGGGTTCAGCCGCGAGATTCTGTCGTACAGAAACGCCCCCTCCGGGTCCCGCTCCGCGTACGCCTCTGAGTACGCGACGCCCCGCAACGTGTCCGGCGCCGTCCTCGCCCGCTCGGCCTGACGGCGCATCATCTCCCGCGTCTCCGGCCCGATGTACGGGAACGTCGTGTCCGCCAGGACGACGCCGCGCGTGCGCTCGGGATAGGCCAGCGCCAGCCCCAGCGCGGAGAACCCGCCCATGGACTGCCCGACGACGAAGGCCCGCTCGACGCCCAGATGGTCCAGCAGGCCGCGCAGGTCTTCCACGAACGCGCGGATGCCCGGCCCGTCCGGCACGTCCGGCGACAGACCAAATCCCCGGTGGTCGAACACGACGCAGCGATAGCGTTCGGAGAAGACTGGAATCTGGCACCACCACGAGAGGTGATTCCCGCCGAGCCCGTGAGCGAACACGACGACGTCGTCGCTCCGGCCATACGTCTCGTAGTACAGCTCGATCCCGTTGACAGGCGCGTGGGGCACCTCAACCCTCCTCGCGCGCCACGCACGTCGTGAAGGTGAAGGCGTACAGCGCGACGCCCTCCGACTGCGTGACCAGGGTCAGCTCGTGATGGTCGATCTCGCGGTTTCGGACGACCTGATACATTCGCGGTTCGTCCACCACGAGGACCGCCGCCTCGCCCTCGCGCCGGACGTCGTCGCCCGCATCTTCCGCAGGCAGCGGTCGCCCATCCTGCAAGACCTCGATCCGCGCCGGCCCGCCGGTTACGGGCGGATGCGCCACCAGGTTCACGTCTTTCGCCAGGTAACGGACGTGCAGCCGGCTGGGGCCGGACGCGCCGAACGGCCGCGAGAGGTACTCTCCCGCGAGCAGCCACTCTCCATCGAGGTAGAAGAACCCCTCGGCGTGCTTCCCCACGTCGTGGTATCGCGATGGGCGGTCGGGCGCCACGTCCGACGTGTTTCCGATGGCTCCGCGCTGGTACCCGAGATACAGCTCCGGCGTCACGCGGTAGCACACCGCGCCCGGCCGATCCTCGGGGCGCACCGGCTCCATGAGGTCCGGCAGCTCGACCGACGGGTTCGCGTCGCGCAAAAGCGACTGAATCGCCCGCTCGACCTCGTCGTACGCGCCCTCGCCGTGGTGGTAGAAGCGGAGATACCCCTCCTTGTCCACGAGGTATTTAGCGGGCCAGTACCGGTTGGCGTAGGCCTTCCACAGGGCGAAGTCATTGTCCACCACCACGGGATAGGCGATACCGAAGCGCTCGATGGCCCGGCGCACGTTGTCGACGTCGCGAGCGAAGGAAAACTCGGGCGCATGGACGCCCACGATGGTGAGCCCCTTGTCCGCGTAGCGCTCGTGCCACGCCTTCACGTAGGGCAGCGTGCGAATGCAGTTGACGCAGGTGTAGTCCCAGAAGTCGATGAGGACGACGCGGCCTCGCAGCTCGCTCATGCGCAGGGGGCCGCCCTGCAGCCACGTCGCGTTCGGGGGAAACTCCGGCGCTCGAACGGGGCCCTGCTCCGTGGTCATGCCTCACACGTCCTCGGGGAGCTCCTGTCTCGGCGCGAACCGCTCGAGGCCAGCGTAACGCGTCCGCCGGAAGCATTCGGCGTATTCGAATCCGCACTGCTTCCCCACGGCCCGCGCCACCCCCTTCACCCGGCTCGCGATGATCTCGCGGTAGTCGTGCGGGTCGGCGCCAGCGAGTTCAGGGATGTCGAGCCCCGAAGCCCGCAGCGCGAACTGCAGGTCCATCACGGTCAGCACCATCTGGCTCTCGTGGCGGAACAGCGCCTCGATCTTGCGGTCGATGGTCGACGTGATGTCGACGTACTTGTTCACGTCGCGCGGCGCCTTGGCGAAGAACCACTGCTCGCCGACGTAGTGCGGTTCGAGTCCCTCATCGCGGATCTGCTCGGGGTAGTACAGCGGGAAATGCGAAAACGACGCCGCCTCGTGCGCCGCCATCGCGACCGCCCGATGGTCCGGGTGACCTTCGTACGGCGTGAACGGATCCCAGGTGAAGATGATGTCGGGCTTCACCTGACGGATGATCCGCATGAACTGCCCCCGCAGCACGTGAAGCGGCGCCTGCTCCTGAAGCTCGCCGTCCGAATAGCCGAGGCAGATCACGTTCCCGACGCCCAGCACCTTCGCCGCCTCGCCGATCTCCCGGTCCCGCGCCGCGCGGAGCTCGTCGGCGGTCATCTCGAACGACCCCTTATCGTTGTCCGTGGCCACCACGAGCGTCACCTCGTGTCCGGCGTCGGTGAACTTCGCGATGGTGCCGCCCGCCGTGAACTCCATGTCGTCGCCGTGCGCCTCGAACACGACGATCCGCTTCTTGCGGTCCGCGCTCACGCCGTCACCTCCCTCAGCAGCTCCCTCGCCGCCTTCCGCACCGCTGGCTCGGCCTCGGGGCCGAACAGCGTAACGCCGGCTTCGTACCCGCCTTGCTCGAAGGTCTCGCGCGGGCACACGTACCCGACGTAGTGGTTCGTGTAGCACGAGATGAGGAGATTGGGGATGCCGACGTCGTGGCGGATGGCGTCCGCGGTCTCGACGAAGAACTCCCCGGGCAGCCCCAGCACCGCGGTGTCCCGAGCGAACCCGATCGCCTGAACCTCGGGTCGCACGACATGCGGACCCGGCGCCGTGCGACGGCTGCGCGTGGCGACCTGACGCTCGGTGCGGTACCGCGTGATCTCCTGGAGGATGTCGTGGCGCCGGGCCACGGCCTCTGCGGGCAACGCCTCGAGCTGCGCCTGAAGCGCCGCGAGCCGCCGGTCGTACTCATCCGGGTCCAGAAGCTCGCGGATGGGAAGCTCGACCTGCGTCGACGCTACCCGAAGCCGTACGCCCTCGACCAGCCTGCCGGCGGTCACAGGCTTCTCGGTGAGCTCGTCCCAGCGGATGTTCCAGGCGACCTGCTTCGCTCCCAGGGGACGGAGCTCCAGCGCGAGCCTCGCCGCTTCCGCGCCGACGATGGTCCCGACGCGCTCGGCCTCTTCGAACCGCTGCTCCATCCACACCGGATTGATGTTCCCGCAGGCCCCGTTGAGGTACACCGCGGGCGCCCCGAGCAGCCGTTCGACGGTGCGCGCGGCGTACCCGGCGTAGTCTCCGGACAAGAGAAGATTGGTGTGATACAGCACCGTCGCATGACAGGCGTAGTTGACGACCGCGGCGACGGGCGGCTCATGGACGGGGTCGGGGCTGTCGAACAGCAGCACGTCGAGCCGGGTCTCGATGGGCCAGTCCGGATGCCTGCGATTCTGCGAGACGGAGTCGAGCGTAGAGCGGCCGGCCTTCAGCACGGCGGGGCGCAGCCCCCGGGACGCCGCAGCGATCGCGCCGGCGATGAGCCGCGCCGTCATCTCGCACAGCGCTTCGTCCACGTCGAAGCGCAGTCCGGCCGGGCCCGCATGCGTGTGCGTCGCGCCGATCATGATGTGATCCGCAGGGATCCCTGTCGCGTCCGACGCTTTGGCGCGCGCCGCCGCCACGAGACGCCGGTCGACGCCGAGCAGATCGCATCCCACGACGGCCGCCCGCGTCGACCCGTCGTCGATCACGAGCGCGCGAGCGTACAGGTCGTCGTGCACCCCTTGCGAGACGCCCTGCCGCGCGCTGTACCCCTCCATCGGCGTGCCGACGGGCGGCGTGATAACGACCTTCGCGAAGCCCGCCTGCAGCGTCATCGTCCGCTCCTAGCGTTGCGTCTCGTGCCCGAGGCCCCGCTCCAGGGGGACGCCGCGGCCTCGCGCCCACTCCTCGTCCGGATCGGGCACGACCACCTGGCGGAACCGCCCCGGCTCGAACTGCGCCACCAGAGCGCGGTACTGGTCTTCGTACTTCGACGGCCACGGATGGAGATAGCACACTTCGACGACTTTCGCCTGAATGAGCTCCTTGAGGCAGCCGAAGCACGGCTGCAGCGTCGTGTAGATGGTGCAGCCCTCGACGCTGACGCCGAATCGCGCGGCGCCCAGGAGCGCGTTCTGCTCCGCGTGCACGCAGATGCACACGTCGTAGCCCTCGCCGGACGCGTATTCGTCGGGCCGGGCGCAGCGCCGGCAACCCCCTTCGTCGCAGTTCACCATCTTCGACGGTGTGCCGTTGTATCCGGTGCTCAGGATCCGCCGGTCCCGCACCAGCACGGCGCCCACGCGCCTCCCGAGGCAGTTGGCCCGCGAGCGCACGGTGAGCGCGATGCTCATGAAGTACTCGTCGGGCGTGGGGCGAGTCATCGCGGCCTCTCGTACACCCACGTCGCCTCGACGGTGAACTCCGCCTGCGCCCCGCCCAGCGTCTCGATGCGCAGCTTGCCGGCGAGCGGGTCCATCTTGATCACCGCCGGCTCCTGCCGATACGGCTCGAGCCGGTCCGGCGGCACCCGGTCGCACGGGATGAGCGACCAGACGTCTTCTCTGTCGGTTCGGATGAGGAAAACCCCGTCCTGACACGAGAACTCCGCGATGAGCCGCGTGTCGCGCGGCGTCGGCGACGCGTTGGCCTGCCGCTCGATGCTGCCCAGCACCAGCGGCTGCGCGATGAACCTCGCGTCCGCCTGCACGACAGCGGGCCGCGGCGGCTCCGTGGGAAGGCCGACAACCGTCGCCGGCCCCGGCGTCGATTCGCTTTGTCCGCAGGCCGCCGCCACGAAGACGGAGGCGCCCGCGAGCCATCCGATCATGCGTCGCACGGCTCTATCCCGGAGGCGCGAGCCGCTCGACGAGGTCGAGCAGCTCGAAGACCCGCAGCAGAATCACGATCTCCACCGCGAGCATCGCGATCATGATGACGACCGCCGCCCCGACGGCGCCGACGAGCCAGCGCAGCGTCGTCGCCGGCAGTGCGACGTAGGTGGGCTCACCCTGCGGCACGCGGACACCTCCTGTGGCGGCGGCCGGATGCGGCGATCGTACCCTCCCTCGTGGCCAGCGCAAAGCGGCCGTTCAGCCTTCGGCGCAGTGGTCCAGCGCTGCCCGGACGGCGCCCACGAGCTGCGCGTCCTCCCCGAGGGCCGACACCACGACCGGCGGCTTCGTGGGAACCTGACGGTGCACCATCTCGCGCACCGGCCCGAGCAAAAACTCCCCCTGACTCGACATGCCGCCCCCGACGATGATGCCGTCGGGGTCCAGGAGCGCCGCGATGGCGACCAGCGCCACCGCCAGGTGCTCCTGCGCCTCGCGGACGACGGCCAGCGCCTTCGGGTCGCCCTGACGGGCCAGCCGGAACGCTTCTTCCGCCGTCGCCTCCCGTCCCAGCAGTTCCGAGAGCCGCCGGCCGATGGCCTTCCCGCCCGCCTGCCCCTCGAGGCACGCTGTGGGGTCGTGCGGTCCCTGCACATGCGCGCGCTCGGTCGCGAGGTAGGCCACTTCGCCCGCGAAGAAGCGCGCGCCGCGGTGCAGCCTGCCGTCGACGACCAGCCCCGCTCCGATGCCGGTGCCCAGCGCGACGAAGGCGAAAGTGTCCCAGTCGCGGGCCGCGCCCCGCCAGCGTTCGCCGAGCGCCGCGATGTTCGCGTCGTTCTCCACGGCCACGGGCACGCGGTCGTCGCCGGATAGCAGCTCCGCGACGGGCACCGCGCCCCATCCCGGCAGGTTCGCCGGCGACGCCACCACGCCCCGCGCGGGGTCGACGATGCCCGGCAGCCCCATCCCGATCGCCCGCAGCCGCGCGCCGGGCCACACGTGGCGGAGCACCTCGTCCACCTGACGGCGGATGTCGCGCACGACCGCCTCGGGCGGGCGCGAGAGGTCGACAGGCCCGGCCCGGCGGGCCGCGATCTCGCCGTCGAGCGTCGCGACCGCGACGCGCAGGTTCGTCGCCCCGAGGTCGACCCCGGCCACGAAGTCGGTAGGCGCCATGGGCCGATGATACGAGGCAGGCCTCTCGACCGGAAGCGCTGTCAGTACCGGAAGAGCGCCTTGCCCACGATGTCGCTCCGCCGCACCGGCCCGAACGTCCGGCTGTCGCGGCTCCCTTCGGCGTTGTCGCCCAGAACGACGTACCGCTCGCCCTCGACCGCCGCGACGCGCTTGAGAAGCAGCCGCCCCCCGACCTCGGGATCGCGCAGGACCACGACGTCGCCGGGCCGGGGCCCCCGGAACACGTACGCGAGCCGGTTCACCAGCAGACGATCGCCGGGCCGGAACGCCGGGGCCATGCTGTCGCCTTCCACGCGGAAGCGCACGACCGGCGACACGCGCTCCACAGCCGCGAGGAGCGCGCCGACGATGGACGCGACGCGCCCGTCCGTCCTGCGCGCGCCGGCCAGCCGTGTCACGCCGGGTACACGATCTCGCCGCCCGACGTCTGCCGCGACGGCTGACGCGTGGTGGACGCGCCCTTGGTCGCCCAGAAGATTTCCGCGAACTTCTGCACCTCGGCGAGCAGGTCCTGCGCCGCCTGCATGTCGACGGTCTGGCGGGCCTTCGACGCCAGCTTCATGATGTTCCACACCGTGGCGTGGAGGTCCGGGTACTTCTCCAGGTGCTCCGGCTTGAAGTAGTCCCCCCAGATGATCCGGACTTCCTTCTTCACCAACTCGGCGTGCTCCTCCTTGACCGCGACGTAGCGGGCGAAGGAGTTGTGCCAGGCGTCGTTCTTCTGCTTGTCCCCGGGTCCAGGGGCGTCCCCGAGATCCTGGATGAGCTGGTTCATTCGGACGACGGTGTGCGCGGCGATCTGGGCCAGATGGGGGTCGTAGATGCCGCAGGGAATGTCGCAGTGGGCGTGGGCCACCGCCGGCTCCGCGAGCCGGTCCAGGCGGCGCAGGCCGCGCGAAAGAAGCGAACCGAGACGGGCGTTCATGTGTCCCTCCTTGCGATACAGTGGCGTGACGGATACGGAGCCGGGCCCGGCGTCTTCCCTTCCGGGCCCGGTCACTACCCTATCACGACTGCGGCCCTGAGGGGAGTCGGTCCGCGAGAAGCAGACGGCGCATGAACGCCGCCCGATGGGCTTGCGTCGGCACAGTAGAACATGTAATCTAACGCCTGCGAATCGACTCAGGGTTCCGGGAAGGGAGGAGCGCATGGAAGCGCGAACGTTTCGGTGCGAGCAGTGCGGGACGCCGTTCACGATCCCCCAGAGCGTCCGCGAGAAGTACCCCGGCTGGCGGCCGAAGCGCTGCCGCGACTGCAAGGGCGAACCGGCCTCGCGCCGGCGTGACGACGCCCCCGCGCGGGAGCGCCGACAGGACGCGGGCGTCGCCCGGCGCGCCGACGCGGCCGCCCGCGCGGAGGTCTTCACGAGCGGAAGCTGCGAGCCGAATCCGGGCGACGGGGGATGGGCGGCGGTCAAGGTGGCTCAAGGCCGCATCGTGCGCGAAGCGTCGGGATTCGAGGCCGCGACGACCAACAATCGCATGGAGCTGACCGCGCTCGTCCAGGGGCTCGAGATGACGGCGCCCGACGAAGACGCCACCATCTGGACGCCGAGCGAATTCTGCTTCAAGACCGCGACCGTGTGGGCGGCGGCCTGGAGCCGCAACGGCTGGCGCCGCTCCGACGGCAAGTCCATCGCGAACGCTGACCTCGTTCGCCAGATCCATGCGCTCCTGAGGCAACGGCCGCGCGTCCGCGTGGAATGGAGCGAGCAGGGCGCGCCGGGCCCGTGGAACGAGCGCGCGGCCGCGGCCGCGAGAACGCGCCGCTCAGTCCACACCGAGAACTCCGTGCGTCGAGAGGCCCGCGCCGTCCGCGCCTAGTCTGCAGACTGCGGGCACGCTACGTCCGCTGCGCGGGGTCGTTCTGGAGGGTCACCGCCGGCGGGATCAGGCGATGCGGATGGCCGTACATGATGCCCATCGCCTGCCCCGTCAGGGAATCGTCCCGCACCAACTCGAGCACCGCCTCGGCGACCTCCGACGCCGGGATCAGGGGCATGCGCGAGATGATGGCGTCCCGCTGCGCCCGCTCCTCGGGGGTGAGGTCGTCCGTTCCCTTGGTGAGGAGCGGGGTGTCGACGACGCCGGGGCAGACGCAGTTCACGCGGATGTTGGCCTCGTCTTTGAGGTAGGCCAGCGCGCGGGTGAATCCCACGACGCCGTGTTTGGTGGCGCCGTAGATGGGGTCGGGCTGGTAGGCGATGATGCCGGCCATGGAGGCCGTGTTGACGATGACGCCGCCTCCACGCCGCTTCATCGCGGGCACGGCCGCCTGCGTGCCGGCGATGACCGCCCACAGGTTGATCGCCAGCGTGAGCTCCCAGTTCTCGGGCGGCGTGTCGGGGAACCGGGGCCTCCGGGTGACGATCCCCGCGTTGTTGTGC